>JBPCOE010000134.1:0-12498 GCA_051000605.1 Jatrophihabitans sp. | reverse complement strand
CGGCACCGCGGTCATCAAGGCAAGGGGCAGGTAGGCACCCCCCAACGATGGCGAACGGGCGTTCACGGAAAAACCCCCTCCCCCGCCCGTTCGTGCTTTTCAGCAGAATCGCGCGAAAGCAACGGCTGCGGCCGTCGCGACGTTCAACGAGTCGACGCCGTCGGCCATCGGGATGCGCACGCGATGATCGGCCCAATCCAGGGTGGCGTCGCGGAGGCCGTGGCCTTCGGCGCCGAGCAGCACCGCCCACCGCTGCGGCGGGGTGATCGAACCCAGCACCTGGTCACCGCCCGGCGTGAGCGCGAACGTCGTCACGTCGTGGTGCCGCAGCAGCTCCAGCGCCGCAGGCCACCGGCACGGCACGACGGCGAACGGCACCCGCAGCACGTGGCCCATCGAGACGCGCACACTGCGACGGTAGAGGGGGTCGGCGCAGGTGGCATCGAGCAGGACGGCGTCGATCCCGAACGCCGCGGCGTTGCGGAACAGCACGCCCAGGTTCTCGAAGTCGTTCAAGCCCTCGAGCACCGCGATGCGACGCGCACCCAGAAGCACCTCGGCCGGTTCGCGCGGGGCCGGCCGCTGCGCCGAAGCCAGCACGCCGCGGGTGACCCGGAACCCGACGACCTCGGACAGCAACCATTTGTCGGCCGAATAGACGGCCACATCCAGGTCGGCGAGCACCGGCGCCAACGCCGCGATGCGGGCCGGCACGCCGAACACGGCACGAAGCTCGTATGGCGACGTCGCCAAGCGTTCGACGACGTTCACGCCTTCGGCGATGACGACGCCGCGCCGGTCGGGACGGACGTCGGCGTCGGCCAGCGCGCGGAAGTCGTCCAGCCGCGGGTCGGCGGGGTCGGTCAGCTCCTCGAAACGCATCGCTACCCGGCGTGCAGGCGCGAGTTCACGCGGTCGGCGACGTCGCCAATACCCCTGCCACGCTGCCGGGCCACCGCCGCGGCGAGCCCGGCGACGCAGACCAAGCACACCGCCCCGCCGCCGATCAGCCCCCACCGCGGACCCGCGGTCCCGGCGAGCCAACCGACAATGGGTGCGCCGAGCGGCGTCCCGCCCATGAAGCAGACGAGGTACAACGACATCACCCGGCCACGCATGGTGGGCGACACCCCGAGTTGGATGTGGGAGTTCGCGGCGGTGGTGATCGACAGCATGGCCAGGCCGGTGGGGACGAGCACGATCGCCGTCAGCAGGAACGTCGGCATGGTTCCGGCCACGATCTCGGCGACGCTGAACGCCCCGGCCGCGGCGAGCAGGAAGAACGCGGTGGGCCGCTTGGTGCGGCGGGTCGCGGCGACGGCACCGCTGAATGCCCCGATGGCCAGCGCAGTCGACAGCCAGCCGTAGCCGCTCGCGCCCTGGTGGAACACCTGCTTGGCCATCAGCGCGCAGGTGATCGCGAAGTTCAGGCCGAACGTCCCGATAACGAAGATCAACACCATCGTGAGGACGAGATCGGGTCGGCCGCGCACGTACTGCAGCCCCTCGCGCAACTGACCGCGGGCCCGGCGCAGCGGGGGCGCGGGGAAGAGTTCCGTGGTGCGCATCATCAACAGACCGACCAGCACGGCCAGGCTGGACGCCGAGTTGCCGACGAACGCCCAGCCGGTGCCGACTGCGCTGATGAGCACGCCCGCGACGGCCGGGCCGAGGATGCGCCCGGCGTTGAAGAGCGTCGAGTTGATCGCGACGGCGTTGGCGAGCTCGTCGCGGCCGACCATCTCGACGACGAAAGACTGCCGCACCGGGGTATCGATCGCGGTGATCACCCCCAGCACCGTGGCCAGTACGAGCACGTGCCAGTAGGCGACCACACCTGCGACGTCGAGCAGGCCGAGCGCGAGCGCGACACACGCGAGCGCCGACTGCGTCACCAGTAACAGGCGCCGCTTGTCGCAGCGATCGGCGAGGATACCCCCGTAGAGGCCCAGGAAGAGGGACGGCCCGAACTGCAGCGCGGTGACGATGCCGAGCGCGGTGCCGGAGTTCGTCAGCGTGAGGACGAGCCAGTCCTGGGCGACCCGCTGCATCCACGTGCCTGTGAGGGAGACGAGTTGGCCGGACGCGTACAAGCGGTAGTTGCGCACCCGCAGCGACCGGAACATCCCCGTGCCGGCGTCGTGATCGGCTGTGGACGCGTGCTTCTGCGGGGTGGGCGGCGCGAGCGCCGTCACTGCTGCGCCAGCTTGTCCAGGATCGGGACGATGCGCGCGAGCAGCGCACGCTCGCTGGGGGTGAGCTGCGCGAGCTGACGCGAGAGGTACAAGTTGCGTGACTGCCGTTCGGAGTTAAGCAGGTCGATGCCGGCGGCGGTGATGGAAATGATTACCTGACGGCCGTCAGTGGGGTGCCGCTCGCGACGCACGAACCCCTGGTCCTCAAGGCTCGCCAGCACCTTTGTCATCGACGGCGGCTGGACCTTCTCGCACGCCGCAAGCTCGCCCGGACTCATGGGGCCGCGGCTGTTCAGCATGAACATGGCCGAGAGCTCGGTCAGCGTGACCGAGGTGTCGACCCGCTGATTACGGACGAGGCGGGTCAGGCGCAGCAACGAGGGACGAAGCTGGGATGCGAGTTCGGTGATCGTCACCCTGGTCGCCGTCGTCACGGTCGTTAGTCTAACTAACGAAGTACGCCGGAGCCAATTCGCCGATACCATCTGAGCCATGGCGCAGGAGCGGAGATTGGTCCAACCGCCGCCGGTGCAGATGAACGCGCGCCGTATCGTCGCCGTAGGCACCGGGCTGTGGTTCGTCGGCTTCGTCGTCCTGTTGCCGTTCTACGGCTGGCTGGGCCGTCACGACCACCGCATCTGGCTGTGGACCTGCCTGGCGGGCACGATCCTCGGCGTCCTGGGCTGGTCGATCATGATGCGGCACCGCTCGATGGGCCGCACGATCTGATCAACGGTCGGCGGTGATCTCCTCGCCGTCGTCGTACACGACTTCGGGCGTGTCGGCGAGCGGCGGGGGCTGGGTCTCGGTCTGCGAGTGCGCTCCGCAGCCGTACTCGACGCTGACGACCTGACCGTCGGTGTCGGTCACTTCGTTGCCGCACGCCCCGAACCCGGCCGACAGCGAACCGGCCAGCGGAAGGAAGAAGCCGCACGTGCCGCAGTGCGCCGGCGCCTGCTTCGCCATCGGGGCGTCGGGTCCGTGGTCGCCGGTGAACCACCGCTCAGTGGCCAGCTCGCGGCCGTCGCGCGACATGACCTGCTCGCGGCCGAGGCCGAGCTCGAACGCGACGGCCTCGACGGCAGGGTCGTCGGACAACGTGTACGCCGGGACGAGGCGCATGTCGTCGGCCACCGGCGGGAGAAGGTCGCCGGGGCTGAGGTCGCCGGCCCGGACCCGCTCGTTCCAGGGCACCCAACCCGGGGCCAGCAGCGCGCCGTCGCCGGGCAGGAGCACCACCTCGTCGATCGTCGCGGTGCGGCTGCGGGAGGCGCGCGCGACGGTGACCGCCCAGTGCCAGCCGGCGTAGCCGGGCAGGGTCGCGGCGAAGGCGTGGGTGACGATGCGCTCACCCTCGGCTCGTGCGCCGAGGTGTTCGCCGACCGAGTCGCCACCGATCTCGAGGGCAGCGGCGCGCGCCGGGTCGAGCGCTGCTGCGCAGACCACATCGGGCGCGGCGGGCAACGCGAAGACCCGATCCGGCTCGGTGGCGTGGTCGGTGTCGGTGTCGGTCCTGGAAGGCTGGGACGTGTCGGAGCTCGTCACAGCACCAGTCTCCCCTGCTGGTGGCAGATCGGTGCCCGCGCCCCCCGACACCCGTCGGTGCGGTGAGGCAGGATGGTCACGTGGCGAAGGGCAACGACGGGAGACCGCGCAAGCGGTTCTCCAGAAGCGGCCACATGTCCTACCCCCCGCTCGACGCCGCCCCACCGCCGACGCACCTGCCGTCACCCGCCGATCCGCCCCCGTACGTACCACCGCGCCACGAACCACCGCGCCACGAACCACCGCGCCACCAGCACACCCGGCAATACGCGCACGTCGATCCGGCCGAGGCCTACACGACGCGGCTTCCCGACCCGTTGTACGACCCATCCACATCGCGGGACGCGGACTTCGATTCGCCTACGTACCACCGGGTCCCCGCGCCGCCGGCGCGCCGGCCGGGCTACGACCGCGATCACCCGGTCGAGCACGCGTACGACCGAGCCCGCGGGCACGACGACCCGCGCTACGACGGCCGCGCGGACGACGAACCCCGCCAGAGCGCCGAGGCGCCGACGATGGGCCGCGCGGCCCTGAACCTCGGCAAGGCCACCCTGTCCGGCACCAACCGAGCGGCCCGTACGGTCACCCGCAAGGTCATCACCGCGAGCAAGTCCGACGGCGCAGAGGAGTCCGGGCTCACCGCGCTGATCTGGAATCAGGTGCTGAGCTACGGCACGGACGCGATGGTCACGGTCGCCCTCGCCGGGACGGTCTTCTTCGGTGCGTCCACGAACGCCCAACGCGGCAACGTCCTGCTCTACCTGCTCGTCACGATGGCTCCGTTCGCCGTAGTCGCGCCGATCATCGGCCCGGCGCTCGACCGGCTGCAGCACGGCCGGCGCTGGACCATGGCCGGCACCGCGATCGGCCGCGCCGTCCTCGCTCTGGTCATGGCCGCGCATCCCACCGAACTGCTCGTGCTCTACCCGTGCGCCCTCGGCTCGCTGGTGCTGTCCAAGGCCTACGGCGTCGTGCGGGCCGCAGCCGCGCCCCGGCTCGTCCCGCCGGGGATGACGCTGACCGAGGCCAACGCTAAGCTCACGATTTTCGGTCTGGGGTCCACGCTCGTGCTCGGCGGTCTCGTCGGGGCGATCATCAAGGTTTCCGGCTCCTACAGTGCCGGGCTGATCGTCACCGCGATCGCCTTCGGCGCCTGCGGTTTCTTCGCGTTCAAGCTCCCCAGGCAGGTCGACTCCGCGCAGGCGGCGCCACGTCACCCGGAGGAACCGGTCCGCCCGCGACGGCAGGACAAAGTGCCGACCCTGGCCCGCATCCAAGCGTGGGCGAAGCGCGGCTTCGATCCACACCTCGTGGTGGCGTTACAGGGCGAATCGGTACTGCGGCTGCTGTCAGGCATGCTGACGATCTACCTGGCGTTCTACGTCGAGTCGACCACGCACGGGTTCACCGCGGCGGTCGAGCTCGGCGGCGTGGTCGGCGCGGCCGGCGCCGGCAACTTCATCGGCACGGCCATCGGCACCCGGCTCAAGATGGCCAAGCCCGAACTCGTCATCATCGCCTCCACCGCCATCGCGGCGGCGGCCTGCATCGTGGGCGCCATCCTGTTCGGCGTCGCGGTCGCGTGCGCCGCCATGTTGATATGCGCGGTCAACAACGCGCTGTCCAAGATCGCCCTGGACTCGCTGATCCAGCACGACGTCGTCGAGACGCTGCGCTCGAGCGCGTTCGCGCGCTCAGAGACATTCCTTCAACTCGCGTGGGTCGTGGGCGCCGTTCTCGCCGTCGCGATCCCGAGCGCGAGCACCGGGGACGGCACCCTCGCGTTCTCCGTTGCTGCCGCCATCACCGTTGCCGTGGCCGCAGTCGTCTTCTTGCGCAACAAGGCCGTGAACCGGCCCACCGCATCGCCCTACGCCTCCGGCGCTCCGCGCGCCGGCGGTAGCGTCGTGCCGCGAAGCATCGACTGATCGGCGAGGGGACAAACGTTGCGACGGCACGTCCAAACCCTCGTGGCCACCTGCTGATGGTGGATGTCCTCGTGGTGGTCGCCGTCGACGGCGAGCGCGACGCGCTTCTGGCAGCGTCCCCTGATCTGCGGGTGCTCGTCGGCGGGGTGGGGCCGGCCGCAGCCGCGGCCGCGACGTCGGCCGAACTTGCCGTGCGCAGCACCGGGCTGGTGATCAGCGCCGGCGTCGGCGGCGGCTTCGTGCCTCTGGCGCAGGGCGACATCGCGGTGGCCGCGGCCATCGTGTTCGCCGACCTCGGCGCCGAGAGCCCCGACGGTTTCCTGCCGGTGTCCGAGCTCGGTTTCGGCACCGAACGCTACGACGTCGAGGCGAAGCTGGCGGTCGAGCTGGCCGACCGCACGGGCGGGCACCTAGGCACGGTCCTCACGGTTGCGACGGTCACCGGTACCGCCGCGCGCGCGAGCGCGCTGGCCGACCGCTTCCCCGACGCCGTGGCCGAGGCAATGGAGGGTGCGGGCGTCGCGGCGGCCGCGGCACGGCACGGCGTCCCGTTCGGCGAGATCCGCGCCGTGAGCAATCCGGTCGGCCCACGGGACCGCTCGGCCTGGCAGCTCCCGGCGGCGATGGCCGCGCTCGGGCGCGCAATTTCGGAAGCACTGTCGTGAGAAGTGGCCGAGTCGCGGAGGTGGCCGAGTGGTGAAGGTGGCCTACTCACCCTGCCCGAACGACACGTTCGTGTTCTACGCATGGGCCCACGGCCTGATCGAGGACGCGCCGCCGGTCGAAGTCACGTTCGCCGACATCGACGTCACCAACACCGCGGCCGAGCGTGGCGCGTTCGACGTGATCAAGGTGTCCTACGCGGCGCTGCCCTGGCTCATGCACGACTACGCCCTGCTGCCGAGCGGCGGGGCTCTCGGACGCGGCTGCGGCCCGCTCGTGCTGACCCGTGGGGATGTGGCCGACCTCGACGGGCGCGCCGTCGCCGTGCCGAGCGAGCGCTCGACGGCATACCTGCTCTTCCGGCTCTGGGCGACCGGCCAGCGACCGGCTCGCATCGACGTCGTCCCGTTCACGTCGATCATGCCGGCCGTGCGCGACGGAGAGTACGACGCCGGGCTCGTGATCCACGAGGCGCGCTTCACCTACCCGTCGTTCGGGCTGACGTCGCTGGCCGACCTCGGCGCCTGGTGGGAGGCCGACACCGGCCTGCCGATCCCGCTCGGCGCGATCCTGGGCCGCCGCTCCCTCGACGCCGACGCGCTCGCCCGCGTCGTCCGCGCCTCGGTCGAGCATGCCTGGGCCGACCCGTCCGCGTCTGCGGCGTATGTCGCCGCGCACGCTGCAGAGATGTCTCCGGACGTCCAAGCCCAGCACATCGCGCTGTACGTCAACGAGTACACCCGCGATCTCGGCGAGGACGGCTACGCCGCAGCGTCCGCGCTCCTGAACCGTGCGTACAAGGCAGGCCTCACGCCGAGCGATCCCCGCCTGCGCTGAGCCGCAAGCTCCTCGACCCCGATCTTCATAGCCCGTGCACCGCGAGCAACATCCGTCCATGAAGGTCGCAAATGGTTTGCCGCGGCCGATCAAACATCCAAATTATCGGCGAAGGCCCGCAGCAGCCCGGCGACCTTGCGGGCCTCCGGACGGTCGGGGTAGCGCCCGCGGCGCAGCGAGTTGGACGTGCTGTCGAGCAGCTTGATCAGATCCTCGACGAGCGGCGCCATCTCCTCGGCCGGCTTGCGCGCGTTGCGTACCACCGAGGGCACCGGGTCGAGCAGGCGCACCTGCATCGCCTGGCTGCCCTTTCGCCCGGACACGACGCCGTACTCGACCCGAACACCCGCCTTGAGCTCCTCCAGCCCGTCGGGCAGCGCGTCGCGGTGGACGAAGACGTCCTCGCCCTCGTCGTTGGAGAGAAAGCCGAAACCTTTCTCGGCGTTGAAGAACTTGACTTTGCCGGTGGGCACCGGGACTCCTCGGATCAGGGCTGGCTCGACAGGCTGGACCACACAATTCGAGGCACCGCGGTCGTTCGCGATGCCTCCTGCTCAGGCTACTGCGTGGCGCCCACCGATTCACCTACGGATTCCCACCGACGTCGTGCGGGCACCGCGCATGGCACACTGGATGGTCCGCGTCCGACACCCTGGAAGGGCACGACATGGCCAGCACGGCGCCTCGTCTTCCCGAGCAGTTCAGCAAGCCCGAGTACATCGTCGACGACTTCCACGTCTCCGAGCTCGTGTCCGACGCCGCGGGCGCGCACTCGCCGTTCGGTAACACCGAGTTCCCGCTGCCGGTGGAGCAGTTGCACTACGAACACCCGTCGCCGGCGAACCGCCCCCACCTCGCCGACGGGCGCTGAGCCACCTCCCTGTGGCAGCGTCACCGGCAACACCGGCCGAGGGCGATGAACCGACCCGCCGCGCCGTCACGCTCGTCGAATGGCTGCGGACCCGGACGGACCTCCAGCTCGCCCGGCTGCTGAGACTTCGCCCGGACCTCGCGCTGCCCGCACCGGCGGATGTCGCGTCGCTGGCCGCACGACTGTCCGTCCGTTCGTCCACGCAACGTGCTGTCGACGGTCTGGCCGCGCCCGCCTTGCGTGCTCTGGAGAACCTGGTCCTGCACGCGGGCGACGATGACACCGTCGAGAACGCGGACCTCACCGGCCTGGACGACCTCTACGACCGGGCCCTGGTCTGGGGCGAGGCCGACCTCGTCCACCTCACGGCTACCGTCCGCGCGACCGTCGGCCCACACCCATCCGGCCTCGGACGTGTTGCGCTGCTGCTCTTTCGCCAGGTGCGAGACGAGCAGCTCGGACCAGTGCTGCGCAACCTCGGGCTGCCCCCGGGCCCGCAGCCCGGCGCCGGTCACGCGGTCGCCCAGCGGCTCGCCGACCCGACCTGGCTCGCCGAACAACTCGCCACTCTGGACGCGGACGAACGTGCCGTGCTCGACCGCTTGGCCGCAGGACCGCCCGTCGGCACGGTCGGCGGCGGCACACGGCTCGCAGCGTCGGCGACGGACCTGCCGACGCCGCACCGCCTGATCAAGCGCGGCCTGGTGGTCCCGATCGACGACCAGCGCGTCGAACTGCCCCGCGAGGTCGGCCTCGTCCTGCGCGACGGCGCGGCGCGCTCCCAGGACGCCGGCGCACCGAACGTGCGCGTCGTCGAGCGAACCCCGGATGAGCTCGACAGGCTGGGCACGACCACCGTGCTCGAGTCGTTGTGGCTCGCCGTCGCGCTCGCCGATCTGTGGACTGCGGGCGCGCCGGCCGTCCTGCGCTCCGGGGGCGTCGGGGTACGCGAGTTGCGCCGAACCGCCAGGGATCTTTCGGTCGACGAGCCGACTGCGGCCCTGATCGCCGAGACGATGTACGCGGCCGGACTGCTCAACGCCACGCACAGCATGGAGCCGGTGTTCCTGCCCACCGCCGAATTCGACCTGTGGCGCCGCCGCGACACCGCTGCGCGCTGGACGACGCTGGCTTCGGCGTGGCTGGCCATGACCCGTCAGCCCAGTCTGGTCGGCCAGCGTGGCGACCGCGACCGCGTGATCACCGCGCTCGGCCCGGACGCCGAGCGGGGCACCGTTGCCGCTTTCCGCCGTCAGGTGCTCGAGGTGCTGTCCGATCTCCCGCCCGGCGCCGCGCCGGCCGAGCGCGCCCAGGTGCTGGCCGTCCTCGCCTGGCACCGGCCGCGCCGTGCGTCCGGGCAGCGGCCGCTGGCCGAGGCGATCCTCGCCGAGGCCGACCGCCTCGGCGTCACCGCTGCGGGCGGGCTCACCGGCTACACGCGCACCCTGCTCGCAGGCACCGGCGCATCGACCGGCTCGGCGCGCTTCACCACGGCCGCCGAGGACGCACTCGAGCGCGTCCTGCCCGAGCCGGTGGATCACTTCCTCGTCCAACCCGACCTCACCGTCGTGGTGCCCGGGCCGCCGGAGCCGTCGCTCGGCGTCGAACTCGACATGATCGCCGACCTGGAATCGACCGGAGGCGCGAGCGTCTACCGCATCACCGAGCGCTCGGTACGCCGCGCGCTGGACGCGGGCCGGGCGGGCGTCGAACTCGCCGCGTTCGTCACGTCGCGCTCCCGCACGCCCGTCCCGCAGGCGTTGAACTACCTGATCGAGGATGCCGCGCGGCGCCACGGTGTGCTGCGGGCGGGAACGGCCGGGGCCTACGTCCGCTGCGAGGACGAATCGCTGCTTGCGCGCGTCGTGTCCGAGCGCGGGACGTCGGCGCTTGGGCTGCGGCTGCTCGCACCGACCGTTGCCGTCGCCGACGCACCGATCGCGCTGGTGCTCGACGTCCTGCGCGATGCCGGCTTCTCGCCCGCGGCCGAGTCCCCGGACGGCGAGCTGATCACCCTCGGTGCCGAGGTGCCGCGTGCGCCGGCCCGTCCCCCGGTGCGCACCGCGGTCGTGCGCGGCGCCGCTGACACCGACGCGCAGCTGGGCGAGTTGGTCCGGCGGATCAGGTCCGGCGACGCGCTGGCCGGCCTGGATCGCCGCGTGCGGTCCATCGCTGCCCAGATCCCGGGCGTGACGTCCGCCGCGACGATGGAACTGTTACGCGACGCGATCCGCGAAGGGCGGGTGATCTGGTTCGGCTGCGCCGAGGCCGACGGGCGGACCACCGCGCACACGATCCAGCCGATCTCGCTCGCCGCGGGAATGGTGCGCGGCTTCGAGGAGGGCCGCCCGGGGCTCGCGGCCTATCCCGTCCATCGCATCACCTCGATCCGGGTGCTCGACGACGAGGACGACGGCGCGTGACCGCCCGATCCGCGATGATCTCGGCCAAACCGTGCAGATCCGCAAGGTTTGGCCGAGATCATCGCGGAATGGGCCTCATCGTGGAGACGTTTGCGACAATGGACAGTCGTCTACTTTCCATTGGAGCGCCGTGACCGACGGACCGCTGATCGTCCAGTCAGACAAGACCCTGCTGCTCGAGGTCGACCACCCCCAAGCCGTCGAGTGCCGCGGCGCCATCGCTCCGTTCGCCGAACTCGAACGCTCACCTGAGCACGTCCACACCTACCGGCTGACGCCGCTGGGACTGTGGAATGCGCGGGCTGCCGGGCACGATGCCGAGCAGGTCGTCGACGCGCTCGTGCGGTTCTCGCGCTACCCCGTGCCGCACGCGTTGCTCGTCGACGTCGCTGACACGATGGACCGCTACGGCCGCCTGCAGTTGGTCAAGCATCCGACGAACGGGCTCTCGCTGGTCTCGCTTGACCGGGCGGTCCTCGAGGAGGTCCTGCGCCAGAAGAAGATCGCGCCGATGCTCGGCGAGCGGATCGACGCCGACACCGTCGTCGTCCATCCGTCCGAGCGGGGGCGGTTGAAGCAGGCGCTGCTCAAGGTCGGCTGGCCGGCCGAGGATCTCGCCGGGTACGTCGACGGCGAGGCGCACGAGATCTCGCTGGACCAGTCGGACTGGGAGCTGCGTGATTACCAACAGCAGGCCACGGACATGTTCTGGGCCGGCGGTTCGGGCGTCGTCGTGCTGCCTTGCGGGGCGGGCAAGACCATGGTCGGTGCGGCCGCGATGGCGCAGGCCAAGGCCACCACGTTGATCCTCGTGACGAACACCGTCGCCGGACGCCAGTGGAAGCGCGAACTGCTGGCGCGCACCTCGCTGACCGAGGACGAGATCGGCGAGTACAGCGGCGAGCGCAAGGAGATCCGACCCGTCACGATCGCCACGTACCAGGTGATGACGACGCGCCGTCGCGGGGAATACCGTCACCTCGAACTGTTCGACTCCCGCGACTGGGGGTTGATCATCTACGACGAGGTGCACCTGCTGCCGGCGCCGATCTTCCGGCTCACCGCCGACCTGCAGTCCCGCCGCCGGCTGGGTCTGACGGCCACGTTGATCCGCGAGGACGGCCGCGAGGGCGACGTCTTCTCCTTGATCGGGCCCAAGCGGTACGACGCGCCATGGAAGGACATCGAGAACCAGGGCTGGATCGCCCCCGCCGACTGCACCGAGGTTCGGGTCACCCTGACCGACGCCGAGCGTATGGCCTACGCGACCGCCGAGCCGGAAGACCGGTACAAACTGGCCGCCACGGCGCGCACGAAGTTGCCCATCATCCGCTCGATCGTCGAGCGGCACCCGAACGATCAAGTGCTCGTCATCGGGGCGTACCTCGACCAGCTCGACGACGTGTCCGCCGAACTCGACGGCGCGCCGATCATCCAGGGATCGACGACGACGCGGGAGCGGGAGCGGCTGTACGACGCCTTTCGTCAGGGCTTGGAGCGAGTCTTGGTCGTATCCAAGGTCGCCAACTTCTCCATCGACCTGCCTGAGGCTGCGGTCGCGGTGCAGATCTCGGGGACGTTCGGGTCGCGGCAGGAAGAAGCCCAGCGCCTGGGCCGCGTCCTGCGCCCGAAATCCGATGGCCGGCAGGCGCACTTCTACACCGTCGTCTCGCGCGACACCCTGGACGCCGAGTACGCCGCCCACCGGCAACGGTTCCTCGCCGAGCAGGGCTACGCGTACACGATCGTCGACGCCGCGGACCTGATCACGCCGCTGCCGGAGTTTCCGGCGGAGGACTGAACGGCTGCTGCGCCGAGCGCGTTCCGCGGAACGCGCGGGCGGCAGTTCGACAGTGAGCCGGTTGCGTCACCGTTGCGGCGTGTCGTGGCGCAAGTGGGTCAATGATCGCCTGGGTTCGGGACCAGCACGGCCCGCGCCTGCTTGACGGTGATGTCGGCTTGGGCCCGCGGGCCGGGGACCAGGTCCGGGATGTCCTGGGGCGCGCCGCCGTCGATGGTGAAACTCGCCCGCC
>JBPCOE010000108.1:0-27074 GCA_051000605.1 Jatrophihabitans sp. | reverse complement strand
TGGATCCGGCGCCCAGCCCGAGCGACATCGGCCAAACCGTCACACCCTCCATGCAGAATCGCGCCCCACAGGCAGCGAATCCCCAAAATCATGATCAACGGCCGGAGCGCGAAAGATCGAGGTTAGTCCATGCCGACACATCGGTCAGGGAACGCGAGGTCACCAACTTGGGCATTGCGTTCATCCGCGCGGCGAAGTCGTCAGAACGGGTCGGCCAGATCGCGGCGAAGAGTTCCCAGGTGTTTCGGCCGAGGAGCATGACGCCGCTGCGCAGGGCGTCGCCGAGCCGGAACTTGTCGCCGGCCACCGCTTCCGGGCCGTGCCGGAAAGCCCAGCCGCCGTTCGGGGTACCGCCCGACCCGTCCGGGTCGGTAACGATGCCGTCCAGGCTGACAAACTCGATGACGATCACTTTGCCCATGACAGGCTCCTTGTCGGTCTGATCCCAGTTGGGACCCGGTTGGTTGGTGTCATGAGTACGTACCGGCTAGTGCTCCTGAACTCATCGCTCGCGGGCATAGACACGCATTGGGTGCGGATCAGCGCTCACTGCGCTGGGGTCAGGCAGGTAGAGATGCGGGCAGTCCGAACGTCGCGAACAGCGTTGGATCGGCGAAGACGACGTTGTGGGTGACAAGACCGCCGCGGACGGTGAACACCTGCAGCGTGTGCGCATGGTATTCACCGTCGGCGCGGGCGTAAGCGGCCAGGGCGGGCTGACCGTTGGCCGAGATCGGCAATGCCCGCCATTCCCGGCCGCGCATGCCGTAGACCCGGGCCATGAACCGGTGGTAATGGTCCGCCCCTAGGTACCAGTTCGGTACCGGCGGCATCTCCAGGACGACGTCGGCGCTCAGCAGAGCAGTCAGCGCAGCCAGGTCGGCCCGCTCGAATGCGTCGACATACTTGTCCAGCACCGAACGTTGGTCGGAGTCATTCACCTCGACGATGGTGGCCTCGGCCTGTGGCTGGGCTCGGAGCGTCGCCCGGGCTCGCTGCAGCGCGCTGTTCACCGAGGCCACGGACACCTCGAGGCAGTCGGCGACCTCAGCCGCCGGCCATTCGAGTACCTCTCGCAGTACGAGCACCGCACGCTGGCGCGCGGGCAACAGCTGCAACGCGGCGACGAACGCGAGGCGCAGTGATTCGCGGGCGGCAACCACGTCCGCCGGATCGGCGGCCATCCGATCCGGGAAGGGCTCGAGCCAGTTCACCTCGTTGTCAGCGACCAGGGGCGCGCTCGGGTCGTCACTCGGGCCCACCAGACCGGCAGGCAGCGGTCGTCGACGACGAGTCTCTAGTGTTGTCAGGCAAGCGTTCGTCGCGATTCGATACAACCACGTCCGAACCGAGGCCCGCTCGGCGTCGTACCGATCGGCGGCCCGCCAGGCGCGCAGCATCGTCTCCTGCAGCAGGTCTTCGGCATCATGGACCGAACCCAGCATCCGATAGCAGTGCGCCAGCAACTCATGTCGGTACTGCTCGGTCGAAGCGTCGAAGTCATCACCCAGCACCGGGGCCACCTCCAGAAGTGCGCGCGGTCGGGCGCCACCAACGTGTGCATGAAGACGGCAGCAGCGCCGGTATCGCTGGCCGCGACACTCGTGTCGCAAGAGTGCCGCGCGGGTGCGGTAGATCACCGCGCCCGCCGCAGGTGCCAGTCCACGGGCGGCAGGACCGGTCATACGCAGCACCGCACTCACCGCGCCGACCCAACTCGACCCCTTCGCCGACGCGGTTGATCATCGCGTGCAGCTCCTCCCTCTCTTCGCGCCCGGCGCGACCCGAACGTAACCCTGGGAACCACAAAACCACGCAGCGGCCGCGCTTTCCGCGAACCAACCTCTAATGCCTACAACTGCGTGCGGAATGATGTGCGGGAGGTTGCGCTGGCCGCGTGTCGCTGAGGAGGGCAGCTTCGTTGACCGGTCGCCGCGAACGGAAAAGCGCGGTTCAGCCGGCGAAGACGGCGAACCAGATGGCCACGTAGTGGCACAGCGCGGCGACGAGGGTGCAGAGGTGGAAGACCTCGTGGAACCCGAAGACGCCGGGCCACGGGTTGGGTCGTTTCATGGCGTAGACGACGCCGCCGATGGTGTAGACGACGCCGCCCGCCGCGATCAGGACGAACGCCGCGACGCCGCCGTTGTGCAGCAGGTCGGGGAACACGAACGCCGCCACCCAGCCGAGCGCGATGTAACACGGTGCCGAGAGCCAGCGCGGCGCGCCGGGCCAGAACATCTGCAGCCCGACACCGATGAGCGCCCCGGCCCAGACGGCGATGAGTACCGCGATCATCGCGCCTTCGGGCAGCGTCAGTGCGGCGATCGGGGTGTACGTCCCGGCGATGAACACGAAGATCATCGAGTGGTCGAGGCGTTTCATGACCCGATGGGCGGCCGGGCTCCACGAACGACGGTGATACAGCGCGGACGTGCCGAACAGCAACGTGACCGTCGCGCAGTAGATCGCCGTGACCAGCCCCGCCACGCCGCCCCGCGTCGCCGAGGCCACGGCAACCAAGATGGCGCCGCTGACGATGGAGATCGCCGCTGCGTACGTGTGCAACCAGCCGCGAAGTCGGGGCTTGAGCTCGGCCACCGCAGTAGCGATTGCGGCGGCCGGCCCGTGGGTGTCGGGCTCGATCGTCGTCATCCTCCGGAGGTTACTCGACCGTAGGTTCGAGTGCGCTGTGTCGCGGAGCGATAAATTGAGCGCGTGGGAGTGCGCGCCGCGGTCTACGCCGTCTACGAGCGACGGCTCCGCTCGCACCTCGACGGCCTGCCGGTGCCGCAGCACGTGGCGATCATGATCGACGGGAATCGCCGCTGGGCCAGGGCTGCGGGCTTCGACGACGTCAGCCACGGGCACGTCGTCGGCGCCCGGCACATCGCGAACCTGCTGCAGTGGTGCGGCGAGGCCGGCGTCGCCCACGTCACCATCTGGTTGCTGTCGACGGACAACCTTCGCCGCCCGGCCGAGGAACTCGACCCGCTGCTGCAGATCATCGGCGGCGTGGCCGACGAGTTGTCCGGCCCGGACAAGCCGTGGCGGGTCCGGGCCGTCGGCGCGCTCGACCTGCTCCCGCAGGACACCGCGGCCAAGCTCAAGGACGCCGAGGAATCGACGGCCACCCGTGACGGTCTGACCGTCAACATCGCTGTGGGCTACGGCGGCCGGCGCGAGATCGCCGACGCCGTCCGGTCGTTGCTGCAGGAGCACGCTGCCGAAGGCGGCACGTTGGAAGAGCTCGTCGAGCTCATCGACGTCGACCACATCGCCGAGCACCTGTACACGAAGGGCCAACCCGACCCCGATCTCGTGATCCGGACGTCCGGCGAGCAGCGGCTCGGCGGATTCCTGCTCTGGCAGTCGGTCCACTCGGAGTTCTACTTCTGCGATGCCCTGTGGCCTGACTTCCGACGCATCGACTTCTACCGCGCGCTGCGCGCCTACGGCATGCGCCAGCGGCGCTTCGGCAAGTGAGCTTCGGCCCGCTCGTCAGCGGGGAGTGGCTCGCCGCGCAGCTCGACGACGTCCGAGTGGTGGACGTGCGCTGGTCCGCCCCGGGCATGTCTCCAGACGCCCGGTCGGGCCGGGCCGCGTACGAGCGCGGTCACATCCCGGGCGCGGTGTGGCTCGACATCGACAGCGACCTGTCGGACCCCGCGTCCGCAGCCGAGGGGCGGCACCCACTGCCCACCCCCGAGCGGTTCGCGGCCGCGCTCGGACGGGTCGGAATCGCGAAGGGCGCTCGAGTGGTCGCCTACGACGACGCCGGCGGTTCGACGGCCGCTCGGCTGTGGTGGTTGCTGCACGTCTTGGACGAACCCATCGCAGTGCTGGACGGCGGGCTCGCCGCGTGGCCCGGCGAACTGACGCGCGGCGCCCCGGTCGTCGTGCCGGTCGAGCGGCGGATGCAGCCGTGGCCCCCCGAGCGGTTCGTGACCGCCGATCAGGTGGCCGCTACCACGTCCGCCGCGGTGTTAGACGCGCGCACCGCGCAGCGCTACGCCCACGGGGACTCGGCGATCGACCCGCGTCCGGGTCACGTCCCCGGCGCGCTGAGTGCGCCGTGGGCCGGCAACCTCGAATCGGACGGCCGGTTTCGGTCCGCCGACGAGCTGCGCCGGCGATTCGCCGCCGTTACTGGCCGTCCGGTGATCGCCTACTGCGGGTCGGGCATCACAGCCTGCCACGACCTGCTTGCACTCGAACTTGCCGGCCGCACCGACACCGCGCTCTACCCCGGCTCGTTCTCCCAGTGGGGCGCCGACGAGTCACGCCCGGTCGAGACGACGTGACGTCACTGCAGTTCACCTCGACGTGACGCGTGTCGTGGCGCGCCTGCCCGATCGCCCGCGAGTTCGGACGTAGCGTCCGAGGTGGCGATTGGGTCGATCCCGGTCGCGTGCGGAGGTCCCGACCAGGTGACGAGAACGCTCGATGGTTCGCAGCCGTGGCTGCGCGAGTCCAGCGCTGGGACCGGTTCGGTCCCAGCTCGTGCCGGCGCGGACGGGCCGTCCCAGCAGCGTCGGCGACGTGCACCGCGAAGCCCTGGCGCCGACCCTGATCAGGAGCTCACGTGACCGCTGCTTGCGCACCTTCCGCGACCGCTGGACTGCGCACCTTCGTGCTCGACACGTCCGTGCTGCTCTCCGACCCCGGCGCGCTCGGCCGCTTCGCCGAACACGAGGTCGTCGTTCCCCTGGTCGTCATCAGTGAGTTGGAAGGCAAACGGCACCACCCGGAACTCGGCTGGTTCGCCCGCCAGACCCTGCGCGCGCTGGACGAGCTGCGGATCAAGCACGGCCGCCTGGACGCGCCCGTGGCCATTGGCGACGCCGGTGGAACCCTGCACGTGGAGCTCAATCACGCAGACCTTTCCAGCCTCCCGGCCGGATTCCGCGTCGACAGCAACGACTCGCGGATCCTCGCCGTGGCCCTGAACCTTGCCAACGAGGGTGGCCATCCCCGTTCCGTCACGCTCGTCACCAAGGACATGCCGCTGCGGGTCAAGGCCGCGTCGGTCGGCCTCGACGCCGACGAATACCGCATGCACCCGGTCGCCGACTCGACCGGCTGGACGGGTATCCGCGAGCTGGACGTCTCGGCCGATGCCGTCGACGCCCTCTACGACGGCGCGCCGATCGAGCTGGCCGACTCGACGGACTTCGCGCCGGTCGCCGACGAGTCGTGTCACACCGGGCTGGTCCTGCACTCGATGAAGGGCTCCGCCCTGGCCCGGATCACGCCGGACAAGTCGGTCAAGCTCGTCCGCGGCGACCGTGAGGTGTTCGGCCTGCGCGGCCGTTCGGCCGAACAGCGCATCGCGCTCGATCTGCTGCTCGACTCCGAGGTCGGCATCGTGTCGCTGGGCGGCCGGGCCGGCACCGGCAAGTCCGCGCTGGCGCTGTGCGCCGGGCTCGAATCCGTCCTCGAACGCCGTGCGCACAAGAGGGTCGTCGTCTTCCGGCCGCTCTACGCGGTCGGCGGGCAGGAGCTCGGGTACCTGCCCGGTTCGGAGAACGAGAAGATGGCGCCATGGGCGCAGGCAGTGTTCGACACGCTCGGTGCGCTCGTGTCCTCGGATGTCATGGAGGAGGTGCTCGACCGCGGCATGCTCGAGGTGCTGCCCCTCACCCACATCCGCGGCCGCTCCCTGCACGACTCGTTCGTCATCGTCGACGAGGCGCAGTCGCTCGAGCGCAACGTGCTGCTGACCGTGCTTTCGCGGATCGGCGCCGGGTCGCGGGTCGTGCTCACCCACGACGTCGCGCAGCGGGACAACCTGCGCGTAGGCCGGCACGATGGCGTTGCCGCGGTCATCGAGGCCCTGCGTGGGCACCCGCTCTTCGCGCACGTCACGCTCACCCGCTCGGAGCGCTCGCCCATCGCGGCCCTGGTGACGGAGATGCTCGAGGACTTGCCGCTGTAGTCATCCGCGCCCGAGCAGCTATTGCCAAGAGCGAACATGCGTACGAATATTGACGAGTGATTCTGCATGCCGACCTCGACTCGTTTTACGCGTCCGTCGAGCAGCGGGACGAACCGCGGCTGCGGGGGCGGCCGGTGGTGGTCGGCGGCGGCGTGGTCCTGGCTGCCAGCTACGAGGCCAAGGCGTTCGGGGTGCGCTCGGCGATGGGCGGGCGGCAGGCGCGGGCGCTGTGCCCGACGCTCGTCGTCGTCGAGCCGCACTTCGAGGCCTACGTGGCGGCGTCGAGAAGGGTCTTCGCGATCTTCGACGACACGACTCCGCTCGTCGAGGGCGTTTCCATCGACGAGGCGTTCCTGGACGTCGGGGGGTTGCGGAAGGTGACGGGCACGCCGGTCGAGGTCGGCGTCATGCTGCGACGCCGCGTACTGGCCGAGGTCGGCCTGGCGATCACCGTCGGCATCGCCCGCACGAAGTTCCTGGCCAAGGTGGCGAGCGGAGTCGCGAAGCCGGACGGGCTGCTCCTCGTTCCGGTCGGTGGCGAGCTCGAGTTCCTGCACCCGCTCCCTGTCGAGAAGCTCTGGGGCGTCGGCAAGGTGACCGCGGCGAAGCTGCACGACCGCGGTGTCTTCACCGTCGCGGACGTCGCCGCCCTCGAACGCCGCGCACTGGTGTGCATGCTCGGGGCCGGGACCGGACGGCACCTCCATGCCCTCGCCCACAACTATGACCCGCGGCCGGTCACGGCCGGGCGCCGGCGCGGTTCGATCGGGTCCCAACGCGCGCTCGGGTCCTTGCGCCGGCGGCCTATCGACGAGATCGACCGCACGCTCGTTGGGCTGGTCGATCGCGTTTGCGCACGGTTGCGCAAAGCTCGCCGGGTGTGCCGCACGGTCGTCCTGCGGCTGCGCTTCGAGGATTTCACCCGCGCGACGCGTTCACATACCGTGCTGCGCGCGACCTGGGACACGACGGCGATCCTGGCCACCGCCCGGGCGCTGTTGGCGTCCGTCGAACCGCCGATCCACGAACATGGCCTCACCCTGGTCGGCATCTCGCTGACGAATCTCGACGACGCGGACGCGATGCAGCAGGAACTGCCCTTCGCAGCCAAGGACCTCAGCGCGCTCGACCCGGTGCTCGACGGGATCCGGCATCGCTTCGGTCGCGAGTCGGTCCAGCGCGCCGCGTTGCTCGGGCGCAGGGCCGGCCTTGAGATGCCCATGCTGGAGATGGACTGAGCCTCGACCAGGACCAACGTCACGCTGATCGCGTCCGAGTTCGCCGCGGTGAGGTGGCTGCTGTTGTTGGTCGCCAGCGCCGGTGAGCCCACCCACGCGAAGATGGCGATCTGGAAGCGCCTGGACTCTAGCGAGGTCGGCTTGTTGCGAGAGGAAAAGATGTCCGGGTTCGCGAACTCGGTCAGCTTGGTGCCGGCGGCCAAGTAGCCCAGCCGTGCAGCTCATCAGAACTGGAACGTGGTCCACGCCGCGTCTGGCCAGGGCGCCGTTCACCGGGAAAACGGTCGGTCTTAACCTGCTACAGGCGCAGGTGTCGCCGTCTCCGAAAGGACGCAAACTGACGATGGCAGACGTGACGAAGGCTTTGGACGCAGCGGGACTGGACAATCTGAAGGTGCGCGAGTACGTCCAGCACTGGGCTGATCTGACGGGCGCCGAACGCGTCGAGGTTGTGAGCGCCGCGGACGACGCGCGCCTGATTCAGGAGTCGCTCGACGCCGGGGAGCTCCAGCCGGCCGGTGACGGGTTGTACTACTCGCGCAGTTATGCGAAGGACACCGCCCGCTCGGAGGAGCGCACGATCGTCGCGACGAATAACCCGAGCGACAAGGGCGTGTACAACAACTGGCGCCCGGCGTCGGAGATGCGTCCCAAGCTCGAAGGCCTCATGCAGGCCGCCTCGGCCGGTAAGACGATGTACGTGGTGCCCTACCTGATGGCGCCTCCCGGCTCACCGCTAGAGCCCTACGCCGCCGGTGTCGAGCTGACCGACACCCGCACCGTCGTGCTGCACATGATCCGGATGGCCCGCGTGGGTGTGGACTTCGTCAACAACCTCGAGGACCAGGACAGCTTCGTGCGTGCCGTGCATGTCACCGGCGACCTGGAGAACCTGGGCCAGGGCACGCCGGAGGACCAGCGGTACTTCGTCACCGTCGCCGACGAGCGCACCATCCTGCACTTCGGCTCGTCCTACGGCGGCAACGCGCTGCTCGGCAAAATCGCGCACGGCCTGCGCCAGGCGGCCTACGACGGCTGGGCGTCGGGCAAGTTCCTCGCTGAGCAGTTCATGCTCATCGGCATCTTGGACAAGCAGACCGGCAAGAGCTACCACATCTGCGGCGGCTTCCCGAGCGCGTCCGGCAAGACCAACCTCGCGATGATGCTCGCGCCCGGCGCCCTCGGCGAGCGCTACCACGTCTCGTTCTACGGCGACGACATCGCCTGGCTCTGGGTCGATCCCGAGGACGGCAAGCTCTACGGCATGAACCCGGAGTTCGGGGTATTCGGGGTCGCAAAGGACACCAACGAAGGCACGAACCCCACGGCGCTGCGTTCGGTGGACGAGGGAACGCAGGCGATCTTCACCAACGTCGCCTACAACGCGGACACCCACGAGGTCTGGTGGGAGGGCAAGTCACCCGAGCCGCCGGCGGACGTAACGGGCTGGCGCGACTGGAAGGGCGGGCTCATCTCCGAGCGCGCCGCAGACGACACCGAGCCCTGGGCGCACCCGAACAGCCGGTTCACCACGACGCTGGCGAACGTCCCCAACATCGCCGAGGACTTCGACAAGCCGGCCGGTGTGCCGATCGACGGCATAATCTTCGGCGGCCGTACCCGCGACCGCGAGCCGTTGGTACGCGCGATCCACGACCTGGCCGAAGGCGTGTACGACGGCCTGACCCTCGGTGCGGAGGCCACGTTCGCGGCCGAGGGCGTCGAGGGGCAGCTGCGCTACGACCCGATGTCGATGCGCCCGTTCATGTCCTACCCCGAGGGCCGCTACGCCGAGCACTGGCTCAAGATCGTCGGCGCCGCCAAGGAGCAGCCGATCTTCGCGCACGTGAACTGGTTCCAGCGCGACGCCGAGGACGGGCACTTCCTCTGGCCCGGCTACCAGGAGAATCTGAGGCCGCTGCTGTGGCTGATGCAGCTCAAGAACGGCGAGGTCACCGGTCGGCAGACGCCCGTGGGCATCATCCCGACCGAGGACGAGCTCGATCTCGACGGCGTCGACGTCAGCGCCGGCGACCTCGAGAAGCTGCTGACCATCGACGTCGCCCGTTGGCGCCAGGAGATGGAGCACCGTCAGGAGCACCTCGAGCAGTTCGAGAACCTGCCCGACGCGATCTGGACGGCACACCGCCGCGTGGTGGCCGCGTTGGACGACGCCGAGTAGGTACGTCGATCTGAGTGAGTGGGCCGTGACGGTTCCCGCGCTGGCCGGGTGGACAGTAGGCATCACTGCAGCGCGCCGCCGGGAGGAACTCGGCGGGGCGCTGGAGCGGCGCGGGGCCAAGATCGTCTACGGTCCGGCGATCCGGATCGTGCCGCTCACCGACGACACTCAGCTACTCGAGGCGACGAAGCGCTGTCTCGTTGCGCCGCTCGACTTCGCCGTGGCCACCACCGGCGTCGGGTTTCGCGGCTGGCTGGACGCGGCCGGGACGTGGGGGTTGGCCGAGTCGCTGACCGCCGCGCTCGGTGCGTCGACGATCCTGGCCCGTGGCCCGAAGGTGCGCGGCGCGGTGCGGGCGAGCCGGCTGCGCGAGGCGTGGTCACCGGAGTCGGAGTCGAGCGTCGAGATGCTCGAGCACCTGCTCGAGAACTACGACCTCGAAGGCCGTCGCGTGGCTATCCAGCTGCACGGCGAACCGCTACGCGAGATCGTCGACGCGCTTCGTGACGCGGGCGCGGACGTCATCGAGGTGCCGGTCTACCGCTGGGAGCCGCCCGACGACCAGCAGCCGCTGCGCCGCTTGATCGAGGCGGTGGCCACCGGGGCGATCGACGCTCTGACCTTCACGAGTGCCCCCGCGGCGACGAACTTCTTGCGGACGGCCGCTGACCTCGGTCGCGACGACGAGGTCCGCACCGCGCTGCACGGCCCGGCGCTCTGCTTCGCGGTCGGGCCGGTGACTGCCGCCCCACTCGTGGCTTTGAGTCTGCCGGTGGTGCAGCCGGAGCGGTTCCGGCTCGGCGCGCTGGTGCGCGAGGTCGCCGAACAGCTACCCCTACGCGCGCGGAGGTTCGAGGCGGCCGGGCGCCGCGTCGAGGTGCGCGGGCACGCGGCGGTCGTTGATGCCGAGCTGGTGCCGCTCTCGGCGACTGCGATCTCGTTGCTGCGGGCACTGGCCGCCGAACCTGGGCGCGTCGTCACCCGCGCGAAGCTCGACGCGGCGCTGCTTGCGTAGCTTCGTCTAGACTGTCTAGTCTTATTCACGTGGCTGACATGGTGTGGCAAGTGCAAGAAGCGAAGCAGCGCTTCAGTGAGCTTTTGCGTAGAGCGGGCAGCGACGGACCTCAGATAGTGACCAAGCACGGAGAAGAGGTTGCGGTAGTCATCAACTTCGCCGAGTATCGCAAGCTGAGCGGGCACACCTACGGATCATTCAATGCTGCCCTGCTGGACATGCCCAAGGTCGAGTCACCCGACGTCTTCGAGCGGCGGCGAGAAGGACCGGCGCGCGCAACTCCGCAATTGGACTGGGTCTGATGTATCTCGTAGACACGAACGTTCTTTCCGAAGCCAGCAAACCCGCTCCTGACGCGGACGTGATCGAGTGGCTGGCGATGACTCCGGAGCGGCACCTGTTCCTCAGCGCTATGACTTTCGGAGAGGTGCGCAAAGGGGTCGAATTGATCCGTCGACGCGACCCGAAGCGGGCCAACGACCTCGAGCGGTGGCTCGCGAACGTCACCGCACAGTTCTATGACCGGATCGTCCCTGTCGACGAACCGATCGCCGAGCAGTGGGGACGCCTGGAGGCCGAGCGGCCGGTGCCGTTCGTGGACGGTCTTATCGCGGCGACAGCGCTCGTTCGTGGCTGGATCGTGGCGACTCGGAATGTGCGTGACTTCGAACGGATGGGCGTGACGACGTACAACCCGTTCCCCGACTGATCAGACGGGTCTGGAAGGCTGCGTCGATGGATCTCGTCGCGCGTGACCTCGAAGCGGTCTGGCACCCGTTCACGCAGCACTCGCTGTGGGCCTCGGACGAGCCGCTGGTCATCGACCGGGCCGAGGGCGTGCGCCTCTACGACACCGACGGCCGCGGCTACCTTGACGGCTGCTCGTCGCTGTGGGTCACGGTGCACGGGCACGCCGTTCCCGAGATCAACGCGGCGATCCGCGCGCAGGCCGACAAGCTCGACCACTCGACGTTCCTGGGGCTGACCCACGAGCCGGGCATCCAGGTGGCCGAGGAGCTCTTGCGCGTGGCGCCGGCCGGGTTGTCGAAGGTGTTCTTCGCCGGCGACGGCTCGTCGGCCGCCGAGGCGGCGATCAAGATGGCGTACCAGGCGGCGTCGCAGCGTGGGGAGGACCGTCCGCTCTACGTCCACTGCGCCGAGGGCTACCACGGCGACACCCTTGGTGCCGTTTCGCTCGGTGGCGTCGAACTTTTCCACGCGACGTACCGTCCCTTGCTCATCGAGACCCGCATGGTGTCCTCGCCGGGCGTGCTCGTCGAGGGGGAGAGCCGTGCCGCACGTGCGACCACCGTGCTTGCCGAGATGCGCGAGTTGCTGGCCCGCGAAGGCGAGCGCGTGTGCGCCATCGTCGTCGAACCACTGGTGCAAGCCGCGGGCGGCATCCTGACCCATGACCCGCTGTTCTTGCGCGGCGTGCGCTCGTTGTGTGACGAGTCGGGCGCGGCCATGCTCGTGGACGAGGTCGCGACCGGCATCGGCGCCACCGGCCGCTGGTTCGCCGTCGAGCACGCCGGGGTCGAGCCGGATCTGCTCGTGGTCGGCAAGCGGGTGACCGGTGGCGTGCTGCCACTGTCGGCGGTGCTGGTACGCGAGTCGATCTTCGAGCCGTTCCTCGGTTCGGCGACAAGCGGCCGGACGTTCTTCCACGGGCACACGTACACCGCGAACCCGTTGTGCTGCGCGGCCGCGCTCGCGAACCTGTCGCTCATGCACGAACGGGGCACGGTCGACCGGGCGGCTGCGGTGGGGTCGCGGATCGGCGCCCGGCTGGCCTCGCTGGCGGACTACGACGGAGTGCGGGAGATTCGTCGGGTCGGGACGATGACCGGTATCGAGGTGCTCGACGTCGGCGAGCGCACCGGCTTCGAGGTGTGCCGGGCCGCGCGTCGGCGTGGTGCGATCGTCCGCCCGCTCGGAGATGTGATCGTGCTGATGCCGCCGCTCGCGATCGACGACGATGATCTCGACGAGTTGCTCGACATCGTCGACGAGTCCGTGCGCGAGGTCGTTCGGTGAGCGACGCTTGCGGAGCGAGCCAAGGGTATGGCGCCTCCGGCGGCCCGAGCGGAGTGAGGGAATGAGTGACGCGCTGGACCGGGTGCAGGCGGCGGTCGCCGCTCGGGCGGCGGCCGGGCTGCGCCGGGTGTTGCGTCCACGCGCTGCGGTCGACGGAGTGCTCGACCTGGCCAGCAACGACTACCTCGGCCTGTGTCACGACCCACGCGTCGCCGAAGCCGCTGCGGACGCGGCTCGACGCTGGGGCGGCGGCTCGACCGGCTCGCGGCTGGTCACCGGCACCACCTGGCTGCATTGCGACCTCGAGGACGAGCTGGCCGACTTCTGCCGGGCACCGGCCGCGCTCGTCTTCTCCTCCGGATATCTCGCGAACGTCGGTGTGCTCACCGCACTCGGCGGCAAGGACGTCTCGATCGTCTCGGACGTCGGTAACCACGCATCGCTGATCGACGGCTGCCGGCTGTCCGGATCGCCGATCACCGTCGTCGGGCACCGCGACATCGCGGCCGTGGACGACGCCCTCGCCGCCGCCGACACCGGCCACCGTCTGGTCGTAACGGACGCGGTGTTCTCCGTGGACGGCGACCTCGCGCCGCTGGCCGACCTGCACGCCGTCGTCCGCGCACACGGCGCACTGCTGGTGGTGGACGAGGCGCACGCGCTCGGTGTCATCGGTCCGGCGGGACGCGGCGGTGTCGAGGCGGCGGGACTGGCCGGCGAACCGGACGTCGTGCGCACGGCGGTGCTGTCGAAGGCGCTCGGCGCGCAGGGCGGGGCCGTGCTCGCCGTGCCGGAAGTGATCGACCTGCTGGTCAACACGGCCCGCTCGTTCATCTTCGACACCGGGCTCGCGCCCGCGGCGGCCGGCGCCGCCCGGGCCGCGCTCGGCATCCTGCGCGCCGAGCCGGAGCGGGTGGGCGCGACCCGGGCGAACGCCGTCGCGCTCGCCGCCATCGTCCGTGCGCTGGGCGTGGAGACGATCGTTCCGGACGCCGCCGTGGTGCCGGGCTTCCTCGGCGACCCGGTGCGCGCGATCACCGCTGCGGCCGCCTGCCTCGAGGCCGGCGTGCGGGTCGGGTGCTTCCGTCCGCCGTCTGTTCCGGCTGGGCGTTCGTGCCTGCGGCTGACCGCGCGCGCCGATCTGACGCCGGCCGATCTTGCCCGCGGATCCCAGGCGCTGGCCGCGGCTCTGGCATGAGCGTCCTCGTCGTCACCGGCACCGGCACGGACGTCGGCAAGACCATCGCCACCGCCGCGCTGGCTGCCTGTACCCGGGGGCGGGTCGCGGTCGTGAAACCGGCGCAGACCGGGGCCCGCCCGGGCGAGCCCGGCGATCTGGCCGAGGTGAGCCGGCTCAGCGGGCTGCACGACACCCACGAGTTCGCCCGCTATCCCGACCCGCTCTCGCCGCACCACGCCGCCGCGGTCAGCGGGCTGCCCGAACTCGACTTCGCCGACACCGTCCGGCGCATCGTCGATCTGGACGCCGTGCGCGACACCGTGCTCGTCGAGGGCGCGGGCGGCCTGCTCGTCCCCTTTACCTCCACCGGCCGGTGGACGCTCGCCGATCTCGCCGCCGTGCTGCGCGCCCCGGTGGTCGTCGTCAGCACCGCCGGGCTCGGCACGCTGAATCACACCGCGCTCACCGTCGGACGGCTCGCCGAGGACGGCCTCGTCCTCGCCGGCATCGTCATCGGCAGCTGGCCCGACGAACCGGACCTGGCCATGAGGCGCAACGTGGCCGATCTGGGCGAACTCGCGCCGGACGGCACGCTGGCGGGCGTCCTGCCCGCGGCGATGTCGACGATGAGAGACTTTCGCAAGCGTGCTCGCGCGGCATTGGCGCCGCGCTTCGGCGGAACGTTCGACTGGCCGGCCTTCGCAGCCGCCGCCCGACGGTGAGGAGACCCATGAACATCCTGGACATCGCCCGGACGCAGGTTCTCGAGCAGGGCATCGGCCTCTCGCAGGAGCAGGCCCTGATGTGCCTGCAGTTGCCCGACGACCGGGTCGACGACCTGCTCGATCTCGCGCACGAGGTGCGGACGACGTGGTGCGGCGACGAGGTCGAGGTCGAGGGCATCGTCTCGCTCAAGACCGGTGGCTGCCCCGAGGACTGCCACTTCTGCTCGCAGTCCGGCGTCTTCGACTCGCCGGTGCGCTCGGCCTGGCTCGACATCCCGTCGCTCGTCCGGGCCGCAAGGGAGACGGCGAACACCGGCGCCACCGAGTTCTGCATCGTGGCCGCGGTGCGCGGGCCGGACGCGCGGCTGATGAACCAGGTCCGCGAGGGCGTTCGCGCCATCCAGGAAGCGGTGAACATCAACGTCGCCTGCTCGCTCGGCATGCTGACCCAGGACCAGGTCGACGAGCTCGCCGCGATCGGCGTCCACCGCTACAACCACAACCTCGAGACCGCCGAGTCCTACTTCGGCAACGTCGTCACCACGCACTCGTACGACGAACGGTGGGGCACATGCGAGATGGTGCGTAAGGCGGGCATGGAGCTGTGCTGCGGCGGCATCCTCGGCATGGGCGAGACGCTCGAGCAGCGAGCCGAGTTCGCCGCCCAGCTCGCCACGCTCGACCCCGACGAGGTTCCGCTGAACTTCCTCAACCCGCGGCCCGGCACCCCGTTCGGTGAGGAGGAGCCGATGTCCGCCGTGGACGCGCTGCGGGCGGTGGCGACGTTCCGGCTCGTCATGCCGCGCACGATCCTGCGCTTCGCGGGCGGCCGCGAGATCACGCTCGGCGACCTCGCCGAGCGGGGGGTGCGCGGCGGCGTCAACGCCGTGATCGTCGGCAACTACCTGACCACGCTCGGGCGCCCCGCCGACGAGGATCTCGCTATGCTCGCCGAGCTGAAGATGCCGATCAAGGCCCTGGCGCGCGAGCTGTGAGCCAGCGTGCGAGCGAACCGGTGTCGTCGGCTGTCAGCGCCTGTGATCGTTACTGCGACCGCTGCGGGCGTGCCGCTGCAGACGGTTCGCACGCGGCGTGCCTGCGGGCGCGTGATCTCGAACCGCCGCGCTACTGCGCGCACTGCCACCGTCGGATGGTCGTCCAGGTGACGCCGATCGGGTGGACGGCCCGCTGCGTCGAGCACGGCGAGCTAGCGTCGGCAGGCTGAGCCGGACTCAACCGCGAACGACCCCGCTGATCACCCGGCAGGTCTGGTCATCGACAGGACGTCGAGCACCTCGTCGAGCTTCTCCTCGGTGATCGCTCCCGGCACGTGCCCGCGCTCGATGACGACCTCGCGGATCGTCTTGCGCTCCGCCAACGCCTGCTTCGCGATCTTCGACGCCTCGTCGTAACCCACGTAGTGGTTCAGCGGCGTGACGATCGACGGTGACGATTCGGCGTACTCCTTGCAGCGTTCGACGTTGGCCTCGATGCCGGCCACGCAGCGGTCTGCGAACAGGCGTGAGACGTTGGCGATCAGACGGATCGACTCGAGCAGGTTGCGGGCGATGACCGGCAGCATCACGTTGAGTTCGAAGTTGCCGGCCGCGCCGCCCCACGCCACCGCGGCGTCGTTGCCGACGACCTGGGCGACGACCTGGCAGACGGCTTCGCACAGCACCGGGTTGACCTTGCCGGGCATGATCGACGAACCCGGCTGCAGGTCGGGCAGGAAGATTTCGGTGAGCCCGGTGCGCGGGCCTGAGCCCATCCAGCGGAGGTCGTTGCTGATCTTGTTCAGGCCGACCGCGATCGTGCGCAGGACGCCGCTGGCCTCGACCAGGGCGTCGCGGGAGGCCTGCGACTCGAAGTGGTTGCGCGCCTCCGTCAGCGGCAGGTCGAGGTCGTTGGCCAGCTTGGCGATGACCTCGCCGGCGAGACCGACCGGTGCGTTGATGCCGGTTCCGACCGCCGTCCCGCCGAGCGGGAGTTCGCCGATGCGCGGCAGCGAGCCCTGCAGCCGCTCGACGCCGTACTGCACCTGCGCGGCGTAGCCGGCGAATTCCTGGCCGAGGGTGACCGGCGTGGCGTCCATCAGGTGGGTACGTCCGGACTTCACCACGGCGGCGAAGTCGTCGGCCTTGGCCGACAGCGCCGCCGAGAGGTGCGTCAGGGCCGGGATCAGGTCGACGGTGATCGCCCGGGTGGCCGCGATGTGGATCGCTGCCGGGAACTGGTCGTTGGACGAGAACGGGTCGTTGACGTCGTCGTTGGGATGCACCGACTGCCCAAGCCGCTCGCTCGCGAGCGTGGCCAGCACCTCGTTCGTATTCATGTTCGACGACGTGCCCGAGCCGGTCTGGAACACGTCGATCGGGAACTGCGCGTCCCAGTCGCCGCGGACAACCTCGACGGCCGCCTCCTGGATCGCCGACGCCTTCGCCGCGTCGAGCGTTCCGTTCCCGCCCCGGATGGCCGCCGATGCGCCCTTGATCGAAGCGATCGCGCCGATGAGCTCCCGCTCGATGGCGCGCCCGGAGATCGGAAAGTTCTCGACGGCACGCTGCGTCTGCGCCCGCCACTTGGCGGCGGCCGGGACGCGCACCTCGCCCATGGAATCGCGCTCCGCGCGATATCCGCCACTCCGGCCCTCACTGCTGTCGTCGCCCACCAGCTCATTCTTACGTACCGCTGTTGCCTTCGGCCTCCAGCCCTCCGTCACGCGCGGTCGAAATCGACGGCCGAGTAGGCCCGCAGCTTGTTCAGCTGGTGCAGCGAGTCGAGGAGGCGGATCGTCCCGGACTTGGAGCGCATCACGATCGACTCGGTCTGCACGGAGTCGGCGTGGTAGCGCACGCCGCGAAGCAACTCGCCGTCGGTGATGCCGGTACCGCAGAAGAAGATGTCATCACCGCTGACGAGGTCTTCGGTCACCAGCACCCGGTCGAGATCGTGGCCGGCGTCGATCGCCTTCTGCCGCTCCGCGTCGTCCTGCGGCCAGAGGCGGGCCTGGATCACGCCGCCCATGCAGCGCAGCGCCGCCGCGGCGATGATGCCCTCGGGCGTGCCGCCGATGCCGATCAAGAGGTCCACGCCGGTGTCAGGACGGGCGGCCGAGATCGCGCCCGCGACGTCGCCGTCGGTGATGAACCGGATCCGGGCGCCGGCCGAGCGCACCTCGCGGACGAGCTGCTGGTGCCGGGGCCGGTCGAGGATGCACACGGTGACGTCCTCGGTGTGGCCCTTCTTGGCCTTCGCCACTCGGCGGATGTTCTCGGCGACCGGGACCGTGATGTCGATGGCGTCGGCGGACTCCGGACCGGCGGCGATCTTCTCCATGTAGAACACCGCCGACGGGTCGAACATGGACCCACGTTCGGAGACGGCGATCACCGCGATCGCGCCGGACATGCCCTTGGCCATCAGCGTCGTGCCGTCGATAGGGTCGACCGCGACGTCGCACAGTGGGCCGGTGCCGTCGCCGACCTCTTCGCCGTTGAACAGCATGGGCGCTTCGTCCTTCTCGCCCTCGCCGATGACGACGACGCCCTTCATCGAGACGGTGCCGATGAGTGCCCGCATGGCGTCGACGGCTGCACCGTCACCGCCGTTCTTGTCGCCGCTGCCGACCCACCGACCGGCGGCCATCGCGGCGGCCTCGGTGACCCGGACGAGTTCGAGGGCGAGGTTGCGGTCGGGGGCCTCGCGCGCGACCGCCAGCTCGGGCGGCACGCTGCTCGCGGCGTCCGAACTGGTGATGTCCGAGCCTGCAGCGGGTGCGTCTGACAACGCGGGCCTTCCTTTCGGGGCACGGGCCTCTCGGGCGCTGGCCGCTCGGGCGCGGGCATCGAGTACGACCTGCTCATCTTCGCAGACGAAGGGCGGTCGGACGTCGCAGCGACCGCTCTACAGCGGTGTTCACCTGACTGATAGCACTGATATCACCCGGGAGAAGCGCGCCTACCGGTCCGCCGTGTCGTGCTCGGCGATCGCCTTCTCGAGGCGCTCGCCCGCGCTGTCGAGCAACCGCTGGCAGATGTCGGCGAGCTGCTCGCCGCGTTCCCAGAGCGCCAGCGAGTCTTCGAGTGACTGACCACCGCTCTCGAGTTTGCCGACGATGTCGCGGAGCTCGGCGCGGGCGGCCTCGTAGGAGATGCCGGGCTCTTCGCTCACGCCCTCACTCCGTTCGGGCCGCACAAGGCGCCATATCCTTTCCTCGCTCCGCAAGCGTCGCTCACGCCCTCACTCCGTTCGGGCCGCACAAGGCGCCATATCCTTTCCTCGCTCCGCAAGCGTCGCTCACGACTCGGACCCTACTGCGCTCGGCGTGGCGCCGAACTCGCCGCCGGCAACTCGGATGCGGAGCAGGCCAGCCGCATCCGCGGGCGTACGCACCACGGTGCCATCGGCACGGCGCACCACGGCGTAGCCACGGTCGAGCGTGGCCTGCGGCGACAGCGTATGTACGCGGGCGCGTACGTGGTCCAGGTCGGCCCGGTCGCTCTCGACGAGGGCGGATGTGCGGCGCCGGGCCCGGTCCCGCAGGGCACCGATCTCGATACCCTCACGATCGAGCCGGAATCGCACGGTGGTGCGCAGCCGCTGCGGCAGCCCGGCCATCAGCTCGGTCTCGCGGGCGATGCGGCTGTGGATCAGGCCGCGGCTGCGGGTGCGCAGCTGGCCGATCTCGCGCTGTTCGTCAGCGAGATCCGGAACGATGCGCTTGGCCGCGTCGGTCGGCGTGGACGCGGCGAGGTCGGCGATCAGATCGAGGATCGGAGTATCCGTCTCGTGCCCGATTGCGCTGATTACGGCGGTGCGCGTCTCGGCCACCGCCCGGACCATCGTCTCGTTGCTGAAGGGCAGCAGGTCCTCCACACTGCCGCCGCCGCGCGCGATCACGATGACGTCGACCTCGGGGTCGCGATCGAGCCGCGCCAGCGCGTCGATAACCTCGGTCACGGCGTTGACGCCCTGCATGGCGACGTTTTCGATCCGGAACCGAGCGCCGGGCAGGCGACGGCGCGCGTTCTCGACGACGTCGCGTTCAGCCGCGCTCGCCCGTCCGGTGATCAGCCCGATCGTGTGTGGCAGTAACGGCAGGCGACGCTTGCGCTCGGGAACGAAGAGTCCCTCCGCAGCGAGCAGTTTGCGCAGGGCCTCGAGCCGGGCGAGGAGCTCGCCGAGTCCGACCTGGCGCACTTCGAGGGCCCGCAGGCTCAGCGTGCCGCGCTCGAGCCAGAAGTCCGGGCGCGCCCGCAGCACGACGCGCGACCCTTCCGCAACGGCGTCCGGCAGCACCCCGCGTGGACAGGTGACGGTCACCGAGATGTTGGCGTCCGGGTCGCGCAGCGTGACGAACTGCGTCGCCACCCCGGGGCGCCGGTTGAGCTGAGCGACCTGGCCGTCGACCCAGATCTCGCCGAGGCGAGCGATCCATTCGCCGATGCGCATCGCCACGACCCGGACCGGCACCGGGGAGTCTGCCGAGGTTTCGAGACGGGCCACCGGTCAGTCGTCGCCGGCGTCGTCGAACTTCGACGGCGCGACGTGGCGGGGTTTGCTGACCGACTTGCCCCGGCTGGGGGCGTTTGTCGAATCGGCTTCCTCGTCCTCGTCCTCGGACGGGTCCGGGTCACCGACGCCGAACAGCTCCTCGAACAACCGGCTCGTGGTTGGTCCGTCGGCCAGGCTGTCCAGTTGTGCAAGCGCGGCCTTGCGCAGATCGTCCGTCGAAGCAGGCTCGTCGAACGTCGCCCACGGCGGCGGCTCGTCGGTATCCGGGCGGCGATTCAGGATCTCGTCCCCCCGGGCCGCGAGGCGCGCGTAGCGCTGCTGCGCGCGCAAGGACGCCTGCAGCGCCGAGCTGACGGCCAGCATCGGCAGCTCGATGGCGCGGTCTGGCAGATGTCTGGCCTCGTCGGCAGCTGCGGCGATGAGACCCACAGCGGCGCGGAGGGGACCCGGAAGGTGCATGACACCACAGTGCCCCATCGGTGGCGTCCGTACCATCGTCGGTATGACGTCCACAGCGAAGGCAGGGCCTGCCGGCGAGCCGGCGAGCGTGTCGAAGCGCGTGCTGCTCGCCAAGCCGCGCGGTTACTGTGCGGGGGTCGACCGGGCCGTCCAGACCGTCGAGCACGCCCTTGATCACTACGGCGCGCCGGTCTATGTCCGTAAGCAGATCGTGCACAACCTGCATGTCGTGCGGGCTCTGGAGCAGCGTGGCGCGGTATTCGTGGAGGAGAACGACGAGGTGCCCGAGGGCTCGATCGTGGTGTTCTCGGCGCACGGTGTTGCGCCGGAGGTGCACGAGCAGGCCGCCGCCCGGCAGTTGAGGACGATCGACGCCACCTGCCCGCTCGTCACCAAGGTTCACCACGAGGTGCGTCGGTTCGCCAAGGAGGGCTACGACATCCTGCTGATCGGCCACGAGGGTCACGAAGAGGTGATCGGCACCAGCGGTGAGGCGCCTGAGCACATCACGCTCGTAGACGGACCGCGCTCGGTCGACGACGTCGAGGTTCGCGATCCCGAACGCGTCGTCTGGCTCTCGCAAACCACGCTGTCCGTGGACGAGACGATGCAGACCGTCGACGCGCTTCGGGAGCGGTTCCCGAACCTCGCGGCGCCGCCGTCCGACGACATCTGTTACGCCACGCAGAACCGTCAGGCCGCGGTGAAGACGATCGCTGCGCAGGTCGGGCTGTTCCTGGTGGTGGGCTCGTCGAACTCGTCGAACTCGGTGCGGATGGTCGAGGTCGCGCTGGCGGCAGGGGCCGAGGCGGCCTACCTGGTCGAGAATGCCGACGCGATCGACGAGGCGTGGCTGCGCGGCGTGGACACCGTCGGGCTGTCCTCCGGCGCGTCGGTACCCGAGATCCTCGTCCGCGAAGTCACCGACTGGCTAGCAGCGCGGGGGTACGGCGACGTCGAAGAGGTAAGCCATACCGAGGAGCGGTTGACGTTCGCGCTCCCGCAGGAGTTGCGTCGTGAAATGCGCCGCGAGTAGCCGCGGCCCGACTACTTTCGGATGATCAGCCGGATGCCCGCGATGATCAGAACTGCGGCGCTCGCCGCGGCGATTGCCGGGAATCCGTAGACGAGGTAGTTGGCCGCGGCATCGAAGACGGCGCGGCGGTTGGACAGGCCGTTCGAGCGTAGGTAGAGCTGGAACGCGGCGCCCAGGGAGTAGACGATCGGCGGCGCGATGACGATCGGGAACAGGTGCGACCGCTTCACGATCAGCACCGCGACGATAGACGCCGCTACGAGCCCGATATTGAAGCCGCCGCGGGCGTCCAGCGAACCGATGGTGTCGATGATGCCGCCCACGGCCGCGATCACGATCAGCGTGGCGAGCGCGACCCACCAGGCCACCCCGCGTTCCGGAGCGCGGCGCAGGTAGGCCCGTTCGGCTTCGAGTTCGCGCACCGAGCGTTCGGTGTGCCGCTCGGCCACCCGGTTGGTCCGCTGCTGACCGCGCGGTGCCGGGCCGGCGGGTGTCCAGCCGTCGTCGGCGTGGTCGAACGCGCGTCCGGGTCGATGCCCGGACCCCGCCCGGACGGCCGTCGACGGACCCCAGCCATCGGACCCGCGGGGGTTCTGCGGAGTCCACCCACCGCCGCGTGGCGACGACGGACCGGTCACGGGGATTCTCCTGTCGGTGGCGGCGAATCGGCTCTCGCCCTTTCGCCACCGTACCTGCCAGGGCTGAGACGAGTCTTTACGACGCGCACCGGCTCGCTACTCTGCGCGCGTGGCGCATCCGCTGCTCGCGCTCGACCTCGCCGGTTCGTTCGTCTTCGCCCTGTCGGGTGCGCTCGCCGCGGTGCGGGCGCGCTTGGACGTCTTCGGCGTGGTCGTGGTCGCCACGGTGACGGCCATCGGCGGCGGGATCTTGCGCGACGTGCTGCTGGGGGCGACGCCGCCGGCAGCCCTGCGGCACTGGCCCTATCTAGCGGTGGCCGCCGCCGCAGCGGTGGTGGTGTTCAGATGGCATCCGCGGCTGGCGCGGCTCTGGCGCCCGGTCGTGGTGCTCGATGCCGCCGGGCTCGGGCTGTTCACGGTCACGGGGACGCGGGCGGCTCTCGATCACGGTCTTGGACCGGCCGGCTCGGTTGCTCTCGGCATCTTGACCGGCATCGGCGGGGGAGTGCTGCGTGACGTGCTGCTCCGCGAGATCCCGCTCGTGCTGCGCCGCGAGATCTATGCCCTGGCCGCGGCCGTCGGAGCAGTGCTGATCGTGGTGGTCCACAAGGCAGGTGTGCTCAATGTGGCCTGGCAGATCGTCGCTGCGATCGCGGTGTTCGTCGTGCGCGTGCTCGCCGCCCGCCGGCGCTGGTCGATGCCGACTGCGCGCCCGCCCGAGGGCGACTGACCCGCCGGCCGGTCCCGTCGTCCGTGCGCCGTCATGACGTGGCGCGGTGCTCGGGCTCGACGACGGAGGTCGGCAGCTCGCCCTGGCCGACCGGCACGCGATGCCTGGGCAGAGCGACGAGGCGTTGCTCGGCCATCTCCGGCGCGGACACGACGCGGGTCGTCTCCGTCAACTGCCGCGGGGCTTCCAGGTGCTCGGCCGGATCGACGACCTTCAGCTCGACCATCTTGCGTGCGGTGACGAAAACCCGGGTCTCGAGCGACGTCACTGTCTTGTTGTAGGCGCCGACGGCGTTGGTCAGCGAGCTGCCGAGCTTGTCGATGTGCCCGCCGAGTGTCGAAAGCCGCTGGTACAGCTCGCGACCGAGCTGGTGTACCTCGGCAGCGTTGGCCGCGAGAGCCTCCTGGCGCCATGTGTAGGCGATCGTGCGCAGCAGCGCCACGAGCGTCGACGGCGTGGCCAGGATGACGTTCTGCTCGAAAGCCCGCTCCTGCAGCGTCGGCTCCTCGCGCAGTGCGGCGTCGAGGAACGCGTCGGCAGGAACGAAGCACACGACGAACTCGGGACAGGGCGAGAAGTGCTCGAAGTAGGCTTTCGCGCCCAGCTGATCGATATGCGTACGCAACTGACGGGCGTGGGCCTTCAGGCGCTGGCCCCGCGTGAGTTCGTCCTTGGCCTCCATCGCCTCGAGGTACCCGCTGAACGCGACCTTCGAGTCGACGACGATGCTCTTGCCGCCGACGAGGCGCACCACGAGGTCCGGGCGGAGTCGGCCGTCGGGGCCGGTGACCGTCGCCTGCGTCTCGAAGTCGATGTGCTCGGTCATCCCGGCGGCTTCGACGGCGCGCTCGAGTTGCATCTCGCCCCAGCGTCCCCGCACCTGCGGCGCGCGCAGCGCGGTCACCAGTTGCGTGGTCTCGACTCGTAGCTGCTCGGAGGTCTGGCGCATGGTGCCGACCTGCTCGAGCAGCTTCTCATATGAACCGGCGCGGTCGCGTTCGACCGAGATGAGCTGACTCTGGACGCGCTCCAGAGTCTCGCGCAGCGGCAGCACCATGCCTTCGATCGCCTGCTGGCGCTGCGTGAGATCGCCCTCGGCGCGTGTCTTGGCGGTAGAGAGCTTCGCCTCGGCCAGCTCGGCGAAGGCCTGATTGTTGCGCTGTAGAGCCTGGCCGGCGAGGGAGTCGAACGTTTCGCGTAGTCGCGCCTCGGCCGCAGCGGCGGACTCCACCCGCTCGTGTACAGCCGCCCGTTCGGATTCGAGAGTGGCGCCGAGCCGGGCGACATCCTCACGCGCATCGCGCAGTTCGGTCCCGGCTTGCGCCACGGCGGCGCGGCCGGCGGCCTCGGCGCCGGTCACGGCCACGCGGCCGGCCGCCTCCGCCCCGGCCACCGCCGCGCGCCGAGCGGCGTCGAAGCGCGAGCGCCCCACGAGCAGGCCGATGACGACACCGGCGGCGAGTGTGAGCACCGCAACGAGAACCCCAGCAACGTCCATGCCCCGATGCTCACACCGAGGTCCGACAGTTTGGCGATCCGACGCGCCCGGAGGCAAAATCCGTGCCCTTCGTTCCAGGTCACCCGATGCAGGCCGCACGGTCCTCGCGCGGCTCGGCGCTCCGTAGACTGGCGGCCCGTGAGCCTCACCATCGGCATCGTCGGCCTGCCCAACGTCGGCAAGTCCACCCTGTTCAACGCACTGACCAAGAACGACGTGCTCGCCGCGAACTATCCGTTCGCCACGATCGATCCGAACATCGGCGTGGTCGGCGTCCCGGACAAGCGGCTGGACGTCCTGGCCAAGATCTTCGGCTCGGCCAAGGTCGTCCCAGCCACCGTCAGCTTCGTCGACATCGCGGGCATCGTGCGCGGTGCGAGCACGGGAGAAGGCCTTGGCAACAAGTTCCTGGCCAACATCCGCGAAGCCGATGCGATCTGCCAGGTGATCCGCGCGTTCAGCGACCCGAATGTGGTGCACGTCGACGGCAAGGTCGATCCGGCGAGCGACATCGAGACGATCAACACCGAGCTGATCCTCGCCGATCTGCAGACGATCGAGAACGCGCTCCCGCGCCTGCAGAAGGACGCCCGGCTGCACAAGGACCGCGCACCGGTGCTCGCGGCGGCGCAGCAGGCGATCGAACTGCTACAGACCGGCAGGACGCTCTACGGGTCCGGTATCGAGACCGCACTGCTGCGCGAGCTGACGTTGATGACCACGAAACCGTTTCTCTACGCGTTCAACGTCGATCCGGACGAGCTGGACAACCCCCAGTTCGCCGACGAGCTACGCGCGCTCGTGGCGCCGGCAGAGGCGATCTTCCTCGACGCGAAGACCGAGGCCGAGCTCATCGAGCTGGACGCCGACGAGGCGCTCGAGCTGCTGCAATCGATGGGTCAGGACGAATCCGGCATCGACCAGCTCGCGCGCGTCGGCTTCGACACCCTGGGCCTGCAGACCTATCTCACCGCTGGTCCCAAGGAGTCCCGGGCCTGGACGATCAAAATTGGCGCGACGGCCCCGCAGGCAGCTGGCGTGATCCACACCGACTTCGAGCGCGGCTTCATCAAGGCCGAGGTCGTGTCCTTCGACGAACTCGTCGATGCTGGCTCGATGGCGGAGGCCAAGTCACGCGGCAAGGTCCGCATCGAGGGCAAGGATTACGTCATGCAGGACGGGGACGTCGTCGAGTTCCGTTTCAACGTCTGACGAACCCCAGAATCCCAGCAAAAATGGGGCCTGTAGGCCCTATATCGGCTTCTAGTCCGCAAAAAGTCCGCAGAATTTTCGCGGGAGGTCGCGGACCGCATCAGATCGGCGGCAGCTGCGCGGGTGCGATCCTCGGCTGTTGGCCACAGATGGGCGTAGGTCCGCAGCGTCGTGGTCGCCGACGCGTGACCCAGCGCGCGCTGCACGGTGACGACGTCGCAGCCGGCCGCGATGAGTCCCGACGCGTAGAAGTGGCGCAGGCAGGAGCCCACCGGCGCCGATTGCGGCCAGCTGTACGACCGCTCACTGCGGGCTCACGACCGCACGCACGGCACGCCTTTCCGGTTCACCGAGGCGTGAAGAGGTCTCGAAAAATGCGGCCGCACCCGCCCCCGCCCCAGGCCTCGGTAACCCGGAGCTCGGAACCCCGTAGAAAACGAAACGAGAAACCCATAGACGACTCGATGCCAGGCGACTGCGACCCAGAGAGCGTAGAGATGGCCGTCGAATCGCCGTAGGGCGAACCGCCGACATGGCGGGAGAGGGCGAGTCAGAGCTGGCCGAGAACGTGTACGACGAGGTCGACGACATTGTGAGCTGGGGTCAGCGCTCGTGCCGTGGTTTCGGGTTCGCGGCGGTTTGTGGTGCGCAGTGCAACCTGTCAGCAGGTGGCCGGTGCCGGCAGGCCGGCGAAGCGTCCCTGGATGTAGGTCAGCGCGGCGGGTAGGCCTTCGATGGCAGCACTGATGTGTTCGGCGAGTGGGTACTTGAGGTATTGGATCTTCGTGCCGGCAGCGCAGTATTTCGCGACCAGTGAGTCGACGTCGGCGTTGACGACGAGCCCGTCGTGGGTGGCCATATAGACCTGCATCGGGATCTTCGGTGCCCCGATGACGCCCATCTGGTCTGCTGCTGCGACCTGTTGGATGACCGGCAGGCTCAGTGGGTCCAATCCGTTGTTCGTGTACTGCTCGATCCTCTGGAAGGCGTAGGTCGGCGCGAACTGGGTGATGCACATGCCGCCGATGTCCTGTTCGAGTTTCTTGCCGTTGCTGTTGAGCAGCGAGTCGATGTTGATCTGCGGGTAGGCACGGGCGATACCGAACGCGGCGGCGAAGTAGATGCCCGCGAAAATACCGCCGTTCACGTTGGCTGCGATGTGGGCGATGTTGACCGGCAGTCCCCCGAGCGCCGCGCCGACCAGATTCAGCTCGGGTGCGTAGTTCGGGGCGAGTTCGGCGGCGAATTCTGTGGCCTGCGAACCGCCGGAGTAGCCCAGCATCCCGACCCTTGTTCCCGCACCGGGCAGTCCGAGGGGCGGGAAGTTCTCGGCCGCGCGGATGCCGTCCAGCGTGCCTCGCCCTGCCTCGATGCCCGCGGTCCACTCCTGGTGCGGGCCCTCGTAATCCGGGATGACCACCGTGTAGCCAAGAGCGATGCCGATAGCGATCGCGGCGAAGGACTCCTCGCCCGCGAAGGTCTTGTCCTGCAACACGATCGGCGAACGGGTGAGACTGTAAGACGGCTGGCAGCCCGGCGACAGCCCTCTCTGTCAACCTGGGTTGAGGCACTCGCCCCCTGACAATCTGTGACCCGAGGGCGGGGATGGAGACTCCCCAAAGATGACTAGCAAGGTGAGCATGTTGGACCGGGCGCCCGGGATCGAAGA
>JBPCOE010000029.1:0-15319 GCA_051000605.1 Jatrophihabitans sp. | reverse complement strand
GAACACGACTCGGAGCTGGTCCATCAGGTCGCGGGCTTCGGCGACACGGCCGACGCAGGTGAGGGCGTGGACGCGCCAGAACGCGCAGGCGTTGAAGGTCTCCTCCGCGCGCTGGGCGCCGGTGTAGCGGTACAGCAGCGGGCCGGCGCCGAGTTCGGTGCCGATGGCGTCGATGGTGCTCAACATCCGCTCACCGTGCTCGAACCCGATCTGGGCGCCGATGAGCACGGAGGCATCGAGGTCGTCGCTGCCGGCGTAGAAGGTGTAGGCCTTCTTGGTGTTTGACCAGCAGTGCTCGCGCACCCAGGCTCGAATGACCTTGGCCTCGGCGCGCCAGCGTTGGCCGGTCCCGGTGAGATGCCCGGCGTCGGCAAGCCGCGCGGCGGCGTCCAGAGCACGCCAGCAATTCATCTTCGACGATGTGTAAGGGCGCTCGGTGCCGAGTTCCCAGATACCGGCGTCGTCGTGGTGCCAGCTGTCGGCGCAGCGGTCGGCCAGATCGGCAAGCTCGCGGTTGCTGTCGACGTCGAGAACGTGCCCGGCGAACACCCAGTTGGCGACGGTACCGAACAGGTCGCCGTAGACGCCGAGCTGGGTCTGCGTCGTGGCTTGGTTGCCGATCTTCACCGGAGTGCTGTGCCGGTAACCCGGCACGGCAGGCTCGTGAACCTCGGTCGGCACGTCACCGTCGAGGGTGTACATGACGTGCACCTCGGGTCCGTTCGCGCGGATCGCGTGCAACAACCACGCCACCGCGGCATGCACCTCCTCCTCGACGTCGAGTACCGCGAGCGCGTCGATGGTCAACGCTGCGTCGCGGATCCAGGCGAAGCGGTAGTCCCAGTTCTTCGGCCCACCCACGCTCTCGGGCAGCGAGGTTGTCACGGCGGCAGCGGTAGCGCCGGTCTCGCTGATGACCAGGGTCTTCAGCGCCAGCGCGCTGCGCAGGATCTGCTCGCGCCCGGCCCCTTGCCAGTTCACCTGCGACACCCATTGCCGCCAGCTGGCGGCCGTGACGTCGATGCGGTGGTCGATCGAATCGACGCCGCACAGGAACAGCGGATCAGCGTCGGAGGCGACGACGCCGACTATGCGTCGTTGACCGGCGCCGACGGTGAACGTGCCGCTGACCTGTTCGTGGGTCACGGACAGGATGATCTCGGGGCTGCAGCGGACGCCCATCGTGATCGTGCCGGCGTGCAGGATAGGTCCGCGCGGGTCGTCTTCGGTCCACGGTTCCCACGTCCGCAGCCCGTCGCCGGGACGAACAACCAACTCGAGCACGACGGCGCCGTCGATGCCCTCGACCCGGCGAGCCAGTTCGCTCCAGGGCAGCGGTCCGGCGCTGCCGGAGTTCAGCGAGTCGGTGACCATCACCTGACCGCCGTCGGTGGTGAACGTGGTCTGCAGCTGGTTGGTGTGCGCGACGTAGTGACGGGTGATCGTGGCGTCCGCATTCGTCGGCCTGAGCTGGATGCTTCCGCCGCGGACGGGGTCCAGCAGCGCGGCGAAAGGCGGCGGTGAGTCCAGTCGCGGGACGGCCCACCAATCGATCGCCCCGTCCGCGGCCACCAGCGCGGCCCCGCGACCATCGCCGAGTACCGCATAGTCACCAATCGCGGCGTAGCCGTCGTCGTCACGGACGTTCGACAGGCTCATCTGCTCATCCATCACGCCGTCCCTCCGTCCCTGGGGTTCGGCGGGCGCGTGTCACCGCGACAGGCGCCGAGCGAGGGCGGATGCGGCGATGCCCACGCTGGTACCGGCAACGGCGAGTGACGCCAGGCGATGCGACGCGACGAAGGACACCGGATCGTGCTCGGCTGCCTTGGCCGAGAACGCGCCCCGCGCGCCGCGGTCCTCATCGGCGTCTTGGGGTTCGAAGACGTTGGAGCCCCAGCGCGGTGCGTCCTGGTCGGTTTGCTGCGAGTCGACGCCGGTCTTGGCCAAATACCAGTCGGCGATCGCGGGAGCGAGGCGGTTGCCGAGCACGGTGTAGGCGGTCGAGATCCCGACCCACATGTTGCGGCGTGGATGTTCGGCGGAGAATCGGATGGCGCGGGCGCAGACCTCCGGTTGCACGATGGGCGGGACCGGCATCGGGTGTTTGGGCATCTTGGTCAGGTTCCAGTTGAACTGGGTCGTGTTCACCCCCGGCAGCGTGACCAGCCCGATCGTCACCTTGCTTTTCGTGGCCTTCAGTTCGGTGATCAGGGACTCGGTGAAGCCCTTCGTGGCGTGCTTCGCCCCGCAGTAGGCGGACTGCAGTGGAATCGAGCGGTAGGCCATCGCCGAGGACACGTTGACGATTGCACCCTTGTCGCGTGCACGCATCACCCGCAGCGCCGCCCTAGTGCCGTTCACTTGCCCGAAGTAGGTCACCTCGGTCATGCGCCGGTACTCCTCGGGTGTGGTGTCCCAGAAGAAGGCCAGGGATCCGGCGAAGGCGACGTTGACCCACACGTCGATTGGGCCGAGTTCGGCCTCGATCCGATCGGTCGCTTCGTCCACCGCATCGCCGTCGGCAACGTCGACAGCAATCGGCAGGCAGCGGCCCCCGGCCGCCTCGACACTTTTCGCGGCGCCGGCGAGGCCGGCCTGGCCGCGGGCCAGGACGGCGACGTCGTAGCCGGAGTTCGCGAATTCGCGCACGGTCGCGCGCCCGATGCCTGCGCTGCCACCGGTGATCACCACTATCGGCCGCGTCCTCGTCGATGCAGTCATGTCTTCCCTTCTGTGCGGCGATGAGTTATCGCGCTGGCCGGGCTCGCGTAGTACGTACAGCAGGTATCCGCGCGGGCATTTCCGAGTTGCTCGACCTCATCCGGCGCGCAACGGCGTCGGGCCAGGTCACAGTCGGCGTCGTCTGCTTCGGAAATTACGAAGCAGGAGCGCCCACCCTAATTATTGCCTTATGACAAACATTACGCGGGGACGTGAGCCTACGCAACGCCGCGCTCGATCGATAAGCACAGCCTGGGAACATTTCGACGGCTCGGCCGAGTGGCAGCGCGGACATGCGCATTTCGGCGGCGATCGACTTTCCAGCGGGCAAAACAGTGGTATCGGTCAGCCGTCGGCCCGAGGGTTGGTGCCGTCTCCGGCCGTCGCATGCTGGTCATGTTCGCCGCCCTCGCCATCGGGGACGATGCTGAGTCGTCGTGCGCTCTGCGCCGCTCGCGTCTCGGCCGCGCGCGGGAGTGACTGAGCGGAATCGGCCGATCCTGGCCCGGCCCAATCCAGGCAGATCACGGCCGCGTCGTCGTCGAGCTCGGCAAGATCGCGGTGGGCGAACAATTCCTCGATGACCCGACGGACCACTCCCCCCACCTGCAGGCCCGCTGTGGCTCGCAACAACTGCGGTAACCGGCCGTCGGCGAAGCGTTCGCGTTTCGGAGACACGGCGTCGTGGATGCCGTCGGTGACCAACAGCAGCCGGTCCTGGTGGGCGAGTGCAAAGGGTTCCGCGACATAGTCGGTTCCGTCGAACATGCCCAGCGGAAGTTGATCGACCAACGGCGGGACGAGCACGTCTTCTCCTCGCAGGATGAACAACGTCGGTGACCCGGCACGGACGGCGGTGGCCTTCCCGCTGGTGAGATCGATGCGAACTAGCAGGCTGCTCACGTATTGGTTTCCCCGGTGATGGGCGTAGACGGCCTGGTCTGCCATGCGTGCCTGATCCGCCACCTCCACGCCAGCTCGTCTGGCGTTGCGCAACGCGGTGACGGCCAGCGTGGTCAGCAGCGAGGCACCCTGGCTGTGGCGGGCGGCGTCGGTGACGCTCAGCACCAGCTGGTCCCCGTCCTGGGACCAGTCGAAGTTGTCCGCGTGTACGTGATAGGCAGGTTCGAGGTGACCGGCGAGTTGGTATTCCGGCCCCCGGCAGCCGCGCCCGGGCAGCAGTTGCCATTGCAGCTCTGCGGCGAGTGTGAGCCGTTGCGAGCGGGCAGCGCGCGCGATCGCGTCGGTCTGCCCCGCTGCGGCTTGCAGCGCGTACCCGATGACGGTCGCGAGCTCACCGAGACGATCGAGTTCCAGTGGTGATGGTGCGGCGGGCACGGCCAGTTGCAGGACGCCAAGCCGGTCGCCACGGATGCTCACCGGCAAGTACAGCACCGTCACCCCCACCTCGTCGCTGCGGGTCACCGGGAGCTGGGTCACGAACGCGTCGCCGGCGAGCGTGTCATTCAGTGCCGCTCGATTGTCGGGATCTTGCATCGGGCGCAGCGCGGTCAGCTGATAGTTGGCCAGCAGCAGATGGACCTGGCTTGCCTGCAAGCGTTCGGCGAGCAGCCGACGTAGCACCGAATCCGCGGCATCGGGGCGGGCACGATCCAGTTCCTGCAGCACGACTGCGTGCAGGTCGGCGTCACTCATGCAGATCGCCGGGCACGTTCTCGCTGGGGGCGGCTCGGCGTGCACGTGGGCAGCCACATGAACAAATCCTGTGTAGCATCATCGTTCTAGTGGCCTGTTCGTCGCACCGCAGCGGCGTCTGGGGTTCAGATGGCGGCACGGAGTTGGTATGTCCACAAGGCGCGCTAAGCCAAACAACGCGTTGGCCAGTCCCGTGCTCGAACACGCGCCAGCGCTGGTCATGCTCTGGGACCGGGCCGAAGACTGGGCGGTGCCCCGGGTGCCACCGTCGCAGCTGCGCGTGCTCACCGTCCTGAACAGTGCCGGCCCGGTGAACCTCACTACCCTCGCTCGGGAACTCGGCGCGATCCCGTCATCGGCCAGCCGGTTGTGTGATCGTCTGGAAGCGTCCGGGCTTCTGACGCGTGAGGTCAGTGCGGGCAGCCGGCGGGAAGTGACCCTGAGCGTCAGCACGGAAGGACGGCGTCGCCTCGCAGCCTTCGCTGCCACTCGTCGATCCGACTTCACGCAGGTGCTGGAGCTGATGACGCCCGAGGCGCGCGCGAAGCTGATCGACGGGCTTCGCCAGTTCAGCGAGGCCGTCGAGGTACTACATCAGCCCGTGGTCGCCGAGGCCTGACGGCACCGGCGACGACTCGAATACGACCGTTGCTGCCTCGGATGTTCGAGGCGCGGTGTCAACGGTCGCCTCGCTTGTGCCATGACCGACGACTGCGCAGCGAGCAACCACGGTTTCGGTGTGCGGTGCAGCAACACGCAATGCCAACCGCAGGATGAAGCGCGTCGTCAACTCACCCTGCCCTCATGGCGCCGGCCAGACCACCGGGCGGCGCAATGCTTGGCGGAGCGGCCTCGTACCACCTACAATTGTCGCATGACAACGATCCGCGCAGGCTCGCGACGTGTGAAACCAGCAGGTCGACAGTGAGTGGCGAGGCGAGGATCGAAAGCGTCACGGTGGGCACCTATACGTTTCCGACCGATCAGCCCGAGGCCGACGGCACCTTGGCCTGGTCCGCGACGACCATGATCGTCGTCGAGGTGAGCGGTGGCGGGCACACCGGCGTCGGTTACACCTATGCCGCGTCGGCCTGTCAGCCGTTGATCGAGCAGGTGCTGAGCGACGCGATCCGGGATCGGGCGGTGTTCGACGTCTCCGGCGCGTGGGAGGCGATGGTCCGTACGATCCGCAACCTCGGGCGCCCCGGTCTGGTGTCGTGTGCGATCAGCGCCGTCGACACGGCCCTGTGGGATCTGAAGGGCAAGCTGCTCGACACGCCGGTGTGCCGGCTGCTCGGCGTCGTGCACGAGGCGGTTCCGGTCTATGGCAGCGGTGGGTTCACCACTTACGACGAGGCGACGTCACGCGCTCAGTTGGAAAAGTGGGTCCATGCCTGGCAGCTGCCGCGGGTGAAGATCAAGATCGGTGAGTCTTGGGGCGGCCAGGTCGAGCGGGATCTCGCCCGGATCGGATTCGCTCGCGAGGTCATCGGCGGCGAGGTCGATCTGTTCGTCGACGCCAACGGCGGCTACACCCGCAAACAGGCGATCCGTGTCGCGCAGGCGATGGCCGAGCACGACGTCACCTGGTTTGAAGAACCAGTCTCCTCCGACGACCTGGCCGGTCTGAAGGAGGTCCGCGACCAGGTGCGTCCGGACGTCACTGCCGGGGAGTACGGCTTTGACCTGGTCTACTTCGCCCGGATGATCGCCGCGCAGGCGGTGGACTGCCTGCAGGTCGATGTGACCCGCTGTGGTGGCATCACCGAGTGGGTCCGTGTCGCCGCAGTCGCCGCGGCGGCCGGATTGCAGGTGTCTGGGCACTGTGCGCCGAACCTTCATGCCCATGTCGCCGCGTCGGTGCCCAACCTGCGGCATCTGGAGTACTTCCACGACCACGTCCGGATCGAGGACCTGGTCTTCGACGGTGCGCTGGACCCGACCGGCGGGGCGTTGCGACCCGACCAGACCCGTCCCGGTCTGGGGCTGGAGTTCAAACGCGCTGACGCCGAGAAGTATCGAGTCCAGTGATGAGTTCCGAGGCACCTGCCGAACGAGTCGCGGTGAACCTCCGACGGGCGCGGGAGAATCTGCTGGCCGGACGCGGGCCGGGCGCCAGTGATGCGGAGGTGGCCGCGCACACCCGCAACCGTGTTGTGATCGCCGGCGAGAGCGCCACCCATCGGCTGGAGTTGGCTGCTCGCGATACCGCCCGCGCCCGGCGCGACGTCAGTGGGCTCACCGACACGATCCAGATCGCGTCGACTGAGCTGGCCGACACCCTGACCCAGGTCACCCAACGTCTGCGCCCTGAACACGCGGCATCCACGGCGGTGATAGGTGCCATCACACGCGTGCGGGCCAACCCCGCCCCATTCGTCGTCGTTGGGGCCATCTTGGTCCTGCTTGCGCGGGCTCGGCGGCGCCGCGGCCAGCACCGGCCGATGAACTGAAGCGCGTCAGCTTCGGCGCGGTTCGCCCGACGCTGTCCGCACGGTCGAGTGCACGAATCCCGCCGCGACGAGCACCCACAGGCTGAACCCGACCCAGAACGCGATGAGGGAGACGGTGGTCAGCGCGGCCAGGTGCAGGGCCTGTGCTGTGGCCTGCGTGGCGGTCGAATACATGCCCAGCGGGAAGACTGCCGACCACCACACGCCGGCGAAGTGCACGGAGTCGGGACGGCGATACAGCCGCCATATCTCGGCGCTCAGCAAGACTGGGATCCAGGCGCTCGCTCCCACCCACAACACGAGGATCACCGGGTGCATCGCGGCGGCCAGCCACGGCGCGACCGCCTTCGCCCTGAGCGCGCCACGCAGCCGCACGCCGGCGAGGGCGTTGGTGGCCAGTGTGCCCATCAGGATCCACGTGTCGGGCGTGACATCGTCGGCGCCGATCGGCGTGGTCACCGCCCGCCGCCCGATCAACCAGGTGGTGAGAAGGTAGAGCACCAGGGACAGGACGAGCCCCGCGGTGGATAGCACGACCCAGCCTCCCCATCGCGTATGAGTAGCCAGGTCTGCCGCCGTGATCGCCAACCCTGCCGTGGCCACGCTGCTCAGCAGCCAGGCACCGTGGGCGTGCTCGCGCAGGTCGGCGCGCGGCCGCGAACGAACATCGGCAACCGCCAGCGGAACCAGGATCAACCAACCGATGGCAGCGGCCGTCGCCAGCAGCCACGTCACCGATCGGTGGGTGTGGAAGCGTGCGCCGAGGACTGTGCAGGCTGCGACGAAGGTGAACAGGCGCAGCGCGACGTCCGGTTCGCGTGCCTTGGCAAACAGCGCGGCCGGAGCTGTAACCAGTCGGAGCAGGCCGATCAGGCACAGCAGGACGAAGACGATCGCGGCCAACCCGGCGAGCACCAGGTTGATGGGTGTATACGAGTGGTCGCCGGCCGCCACCGAGAGGATTCCGGTGGCCATCACCACCGCGAACACGTCCGGGGTGAGATGCAGACCCCGTACCCGCGGCAGGGTCACCCGCGGAACCCGGAAATTCCCCAAGCGGCGCTGCTCATTTGGCCAGGCTCGAGCCGGACGAGCCCCTCCCCGGTGCGGAAGGCGTTGGGTGCGCAGGTCATCGGTTCCACACCGAGACCGGTGCGAAAATACGGAGCCGGCTGGGTGTGGGAGGTGTAGAGCTCGATGAAAGGATAGTTCTCATCGGCCCAGATCGCGGCCTTCGTTCCGTCCGGCGCGGTGAGGCCTACCCACGCCCGTCCGTCGTCGTCGCGGGCGAGATCGGTGAAGGTGAAGTCGATGTTCTGCGCGCCGATCGTTCTGCCGGACCGGAAGTCAAACGGGGAGCCGTCGACGTCCAGGCGTCCGGTCGGCAAGCCCCGTTCGTCGGTAGGCAGGTAGCGGCCGGCCTCCAGCTGCAAGGTGCAGGGATCGATGAGCTCGGTGCCGACGCTGAGGTAGGGATGGTGACCGGCCCCGTAGGGGCAGGTGCCCTCCCCGACGTTGGTGGCGGTGGTCTGGATCGTCAGGCCGTCCTCGTCCAGGCGGTAGTCCACGGTCACGTCCAGGGTGAAGGGGTAGCCCATCATCGGGCGTAGCACGGTGCCCATGCTCACGTGCGCGGTGTCCTGGCCTCGACAGGTCCAGTTGCGCCAGCGCAGGAAACCGTGAATGGCGTTGTGTTTGTCCGGCTCGGTGAGCGGGACCTGGTAGCTGCGGCCGGCGAAGGTGTAGGCGCCGTCGCGGATGCGGTTGGGCCACGGAATCAACGGCAGCCCGCGCGCGCCCGTGCAGCGGGTCTGGGCGTCGTATCCGGCGAGCAGTTCACGCCCATCGACGGTGTACTGGCGCAGCCCGCCGCCGACCTCGACGACGGTGACGCGCTGCGCGCCATGGCTGATGTCGAACTGCTGGCCCGACACGGGGTCAGGTCGGATTGCACGCCGCGCGTCACGAGTGCCGGTCATTGCTGCTCCTCTGCTCGATCGCAGCAGCCGCTCTGGCTGCTTCTGTCCGCCGGAGGGTCCGGTCGGTCCGGTCGTCCAAGTGAGTCCAGGTGGGTCCAGGTGGGTCGTTGTCGATGAAGCGACGGCACGCTCGGCGCCCGCTGCGGTCGCGGAGTCACGCGCCTAGTGAGGTTGCGCCAGCAGCGCTACCCGCAGCCGTGCCGTGCCACCCACGACCCGACTCGAGCCGGCCCACGGCGCGACGATCGGTATTGCGGCGCACGGTGGTCGCCGCCGCTGCCGTTGCCAAGCGAAGTCGCCTCCTCTTCGGGGATGGCGGGGCTGACCGGGGGCCGTCGGTGCGTGCTGGTCATATGCCGGCGGCGTTGGCGTAGTACTGCTGGTCCTCACGCCATCCGCCCTGGCCCTGGCCGATGTCGGCAGTGTCGGCGACGAATTCGACAGCTTTGATCCACTTGACCATCTTGAAGCCGAGCTGGGTCTCGATCCGGATGCGGACCGGGGCGCCGTGTTCGACCGGCAGCGCAGCACCGTTCATATCCAGGGCGAGGATGGTCTGCGGGTCTCGGGCGAGGTGGATCGGGATCGAGCCGTAGTAGTAGCCGTAGCGGCCTTCACCTTCGGTCAGGCCCTTGTCGTCGTAGGCGTAGAACACGATGTGCCGCGCCTGGGCTGTGGGTCGCACCAGCTCTAGTACGCGCGTCAGCGGCACCCCGCCCCACTCGGCGACTGCAGACCAGCCCTGGATGCACTGGTGTTTCGTGATCTGGGTGCTGGTGCCCAACCCACGCAGGTCGGCCAGCGACAACGACGCCGGATTGTCGACGAGCCCACCGACGTCGAGCCGGTAATCCCGGAAGCCCGCCTGGGCGAGCCGTTCGTACTCGGCATCGGTGGGTGGGTATCCGTTGACCCGGTGGTAGGGCGAGATGTGGTGACGCCCGTAGCGCTCACGGGACCTGAACGTGCGGGAGATGACCCGCTCGAAGGGGTTGACCACCATCCCGAGCAGTCGTTGCGTGGTTCGGGGGCGACGCAACGAGAACACGGTGATCGCGATGTGGAAGACCACGATCAGAAAGAGTCCGACCGAGCCGAGCACCACGGCCAACGTCTTGTTCCCGTGCCCGGCGAGGACGATTCCGAGGAACTCGTGCGGCAGCCCGTGCACGATCACCATGAACACGTGCACGGCGATGAAGGCTGCGAATGCGCACAGCCCGAGGAAGTGCAGGCTTCGCGCGCCCTGCTTGCCGCCGAACAACTTGCCGAACCTTGGGAAACGGGCCAGTACCGAGGGTGACATCGCCGCGCCGGTGAGTATCTGCATCGGAGCGAGCACGAAGATCACCAGGAAGTAGGCGAGCTTCTGGGCCGGCTCGAAAGGCTGGCCGGGGATCTTGGCCGGGATGTGGAATTGCAGGTAGGTGCCGATGGAGCGGATCGAGTCCGGCACGATGGACCAGCTGGTCGGGATCAGGTAGTGCCAGTATCCGCTGGCGAAGACCATCGCGACGTAAACGACGCCGGTGAGGATCCAGAACTGGACGCTCAGGAAGTGCCAGTGCCGGCCCAGTCCCAGCTTCTTCCGCCCGGGCAGCGCGATCAGTGGTGACCAGGACTCCTCCTCGTCCAGGGAGGACCAGGGTCGGCGCGAGTCTGCGGCGTACATCTTCTTGGACAGGCGCAGCCATTCCCGTCCAGGCGGGCAGTCGTCGTGCCAGTAGAACTTCGGAAACGCCGACAGCACCTCCAGCCCGCTTCGGAACAGCAGCACCATGAAGAAGATATTCAGGAAGTGGGTGATCACCACCCACCACGGGAAGAAACTGGGCACGGCAGTACCTATCGGTTGTTCGAGTGGGCTGCGCGACGTCCGGATCGGGCCGCGGGATCGTCGTCCATTGCCGCGCCCGACGCCATCCGCTGGGCGAGGCGCGAGGCCAGGGCCATGATCGTCAGTGCCGGGTTGGCCGAGCCCTGGGTGGGGCAGACGGAGCCGTCGGCGAGGAACAGGTTCGGCACCGCCCAGGCGCGGTGGTTGGCGTCGATCACGCTGTTCTCGGGACCGGTGCCCATCCGGGCTCCGCCGACCAGGTGGGCGTAGCGGTGGATGGTGAGCACGTCCTGACTTCCGGCGGCGTGCAGGATGTTGGTGATGATCTTGGTGGAGTAGTCGATGTTGGCCTTGTCGTTGTCGCACAGTGAGTAGTCCATCCAGGCGACGGGCAGGCCGTAGGGGTCGGTCTCGTCGGCGATGGTGATCCGGTTGTCGGGTTGGGGCAGCAGTTCGTTGAGGACGCCGATGGTGGCCCAGTGGTTGTAGTCGCGCATGTACTCGCGCATCGCACGTCCCCAGTGCCCGTCGGCCAGGACGTGCTCGGCCCACCCAATGGGCAGCGGGGAGACGGTCTGGATGGAGAAGCCGCGTTTGAAGTTGCGTGTCGGGTCGGTTTCGTAGAACTGCTCGGAGGACACCTCCGGCGGCGGCGCCTTGTACATGCGCAGTTCGTCGGGGAACCGACCGGCGGTCTGGCTGGCTCCTTGGACCATGACGTAGCGCCCGACCTGATCCTCGTTGTTGCACAGTCCATCCGGGAAGCGGGACGAGGTGGAATTCAGCAGCAATCTCGGCGTCTCTATGGAGTAGCCGGCGACGGCGACGAATTTGGCCCGCTGAAGGATCTCCGCTCCGCCGACTTCGTCGTGATAGATCACGCCGACGGCTTTGCCGTTGGTCTGGTCGAGTTCGATGCGGGCGGCCATGCTGTTCGCGCGGATCTCCACGTTGTGCGCGAGGGCGTCGGGCAGGTGCGTGACGTAGGGGCTGGCCTTGGCGTTGACCTTGCAGCCCTGCAGGCAGTAGCCGCGGTAGATGCAGTGCGGTCGGTTGCCGAAGGTGCCATTCACGATCCCGACCGGACCGACGCGCATCTCGATGCCTGCTTTGCGGGCGCCCTCCCACAGCCGTGCCGCGGCACCGGAAATCGGGTGCGGGGAGAACGGATATCGGTGGGGGTGGCCCCAGGGCCAGTTCTGTCCTGCGACCGGGAGTTCGGCCTCGACCTGTTCGTAGTGCGGGCGTAGGTCCTCGTAGCGGATGGGCCAGTCCGCCCCGACACCGTCGTCGGTGAGGGTGGAGAAGTCCGAGGGATGGAAGCGGGGCGTGTAGCCGGCGTAGTGGACCATCGAGCCGCCGACGCCGCGCCCGGAGTTGTTCTTACCGAGCTCGATCGGGTCGTCGCCGCCGATGATGCGTTTCTGGGTCCAGTACAGCTCGTGGGAGCCGGCCTCGTCCGAGACCCAGTCCTCGTCGGGGTGCCAGAACGGTCCGGCCTCGAGGATGACGACCTTCCAACCGTGGCGGGCCAGTCGTTGGGCCAGCACCGATCCACCGGCCCCGGCACCCACGATGACCAGGTCGACCTCCTCGCCCGGCGGGTACTGGCGCATGGTGTCCTCGCCGGGGAGCTCACGCGAGTGCACGTCGAGCAGGAACCGGGAGTCGTTGTCGTGCGGCCCAACCGCGCCCTTGAGCAGGCCGCGCAGCAGATCACCCATGTCCGAGCCCTTCCTGAACGGCTTCGACCGGATCCTCGCTGGTGGCGCCGTGACGTTCGAACGGTTCGGTGGTGCTGGTCGGCCCCAGGCGCATGAAGCCACGGGGGTAGGCCGGGCCGCCGAAGCCGATTTCGTTCCACGCCCAGGGGTGGGAGTAGAAGCCGGCCAGGATCGATCGCATGCACACGCTCCACGCCCGCGAGACGTTCAGCTCGTCCCACGGACCGCCGGACAGGCGGGCGTGAGCGAAGTCATCGACGATCTGCTCCCGGCTATCCGGGTCGGCCGCGGCGAAACTGGCTGCCTCGCGTGATGCGGCGGCGTGGTCCAGGCCGCGCAGCGCGATGACCCACGTATCGCGGTCATCGGGCATGTCGGCGTACTGGTAGCCGTCCAGTCGTCCGGCAGCGAGTTTGTCGTCGACGAACTCGGCCACCGGGACGCGGGGCTCTCCGTCCTGGGCCATCACCGTGTCGCAGAAGGCCCGCAGGGTGGGTTGCTGCTCGGCGGAGAAGTAACGCAGCGGACCGTAAGGCTCCAATCGGGCGAGGACGACCGCCGACGTGGCGTGGTCCCAGGTGTCGGTCGCGGTCAGGACGTCGAAGTCCGGGTAGCGGCCGATCATCTGTGGCGTGACCCCGGTCTGCTGGCGCGGGAGCCAGGACGGATGTGGAGGTTGGCGATCGGTGCGCAGGTTGGGCAGATGCGAGGGTTCGCGGAAGTCGGGCACCGCGTTTACTTCTCTCGCCGCAGTATGGAGGCGAGCAGTCCCATGCCGCCGACCATGGCCATCAGCCCCGGGGCGGAGATCGGGGGTCCCATCGGCAGGTTGTAGGAGGCCAGCGCCCACCCGCCGGGTTTGCGTGCGACACCGCGGGCGTGGAAGTACTCCCCGGCAAGCCCGTTGAGGGTGAAGATGCCGGCGGTGATCGGCAGCGCGGTCTTGGCCCACCGTTTGCTGAACACGCCACCGATGCCGGCCACCACCAACGGGGGCGTGACCAGGATCGGGCTCCACATCACCTTGTTTCCGAAGCTGGCCTTGTAGTGCTCGAGGTACACCTCGGCGCCGGTGACCAGCGCGGCTGCCGCGGTCAAGCCCGACAGCGAGCGTTCGAAGCGGCCGTGTTCGACATTCACGAGCAGCCGGTCCACCAGGTGCTCGGCGGCAGCAGCTGGTCTGGCCGCGGTCGTTGGTGAGTCGGAATCGACTGACATGAGGCTCCTATTCATCTGAGTGGGGTCAGTTCTTGTCGCGGGAGAATTTGTCCTTGGCGTTGGCGAACAGGTCGGCACCAACGGCGCGGAGCGAGTTGCGGATGACCGCGCGTTCGGCGGGGTCGCCCTTGGCGAGGGTGGTCATGAAGCCTCGTGCTTCTTCGAAGGTGATGTGTGCGGGCAGCGGCGGCACGTTGGCGTCGGTGTGCACATCGAGCACCACCGGCCGGTCGGCGGCGAAGGCGGCGTCCCAGGCGTCGGCGACCTGGTCGGGCTTGTCGACGGTGATGCCACGTAGGCCGAGCACCTCGGCGTAGGCGGCGTAGTCCATGGTCTCCACTTTTTGTGAGGTGTCCCAGCGCGGATCTCCCACCTCGCGCATCTCCCATGAGACCTGGGTCAGGTCGTCGTTGTGCAGGACCAGGACGATGAAGCGGGGGTCGTCCCAGCTTTGCCAGTGGCGTTTCACGGTGATCAACTCGTTCATGCCCAGCATCTGGAAGGCTCCGTCACCGATGGTGCAGACCACGGGGCGGTCGGGGTAGGCGAACTTGGCAGAGAGCGCGTACGGCATGGCCGCCAGCATCGAGGCGAGCATCCCGGACAGGTTCCCGCGCATGTCCGGGCCGAGCTTGATGTGGTGGCCGTACCAGTCGGCGGTCGAACCAGCGTCGGCGGTGACGATCGCGTTGTGCGGCAGGCGCTCGTTGAGCAGGTGATAGACGTAGCGGGGGTTGATCGGGTTGGCCTTGGTCATGGCCTGACGTTCGAGCACGTCGTTCCAGACCTTCATCCCCTCGATGGCCTGCTCCTGCCAACTGCGGTCGGTCTGTTGCTCCAGCAGCGGCAGCAGCGCAGCCAGAGTCGCCTTGGAATCGCCAGCGAGATTGACCTCCATCGGGTAGCGCAGACTCAGGTGTCGCGAGGAGAGGTCGATCTGCACCCCGCGGGCCTGACCCGACTTCGGCAGGAACTCGGCATACGGGTAGTTGCTGCCCACCATGAGCAGCGTGTCGCAGTCCTGCATCATGTCGTAGCTGGGTCGCGACCCGAGCAGGCCGAGCTGCTGAGTGTGAAAGGGCACGTCGCCGGGGACGACGTCCTTGCCCAGCAGCGCGGTGATGATGCCGGCGCCGAGCTTCTCGGCGACTGCGATCACCTCGTCGGTCGCCCCCCTGGCCCCTTCCCCGACGATCATGGCGACCTTGCTGCCGGCGTTGAGCACGTCGGCCGCGCGCCGAAGCTCGGACTCCGGCGGGGTCAACTCCGTGGAGGCGTGTCCGACCCCGGTGCGCGAGACCCAGTGCTCCAGGGTCGGCTCGGCCATGTCCTCGTTCTGGATGTCGGCTGGCAGGATCACTACGGTCGGGCAGCGCTGAGCCCGCGCAATGCGCACTGCCCGATCGATCACCAATTGCGCCTGCATCGGCGTGGTGACCGTTTGCACGTAGCCGGCCACGTCCTGGAAGACTCGCTCGAGGTCGACCTGTTGCTGGGTGTCACTGCCCAGCGACACCAGACCCTGCTGGCCGACAATCGCCACAACTGGCTGGTTATCCATCTTGGCGTCGTAGAGTCCGGTGAGCAGATGGGTGGCGCCGGGACCGGATGTCGCGATGCACACCCCGACCTCGCCGGTGCACTTGGCGTGCGCGCCCACCACGAACGCCGCGATCTCCTAGTGGGTGGGGGGGATGTAGCGGAAGGCCTTACCGTCGGACTCCGCGC
>JBPCOE010000086.1:0-27160 GCA_051000605.1 Jatrophihabitans sp. | reverse complement strand
GCCGACCACACCGTCACCGCCGCCACCGCGTTGCCCTGATCGTCGTACGCGACCAGACACCGGGCGTCGGCGTACGGCGATCCGGCCGCCATTGCGTGCCAGCGCTCGTCGGTGAACGTCGACCTGTCGACCGATGCCCGCTGTACGGCGGTCCGTACATGTGCCTGCTCCGGCCCGCTCACCTCGATCCGCACGCCCGGGTCCTTCACAGGCTCCGTGAGCTCGCGGCGCAGCGGCGTCCACGGCTCGTCGGTGTTCCAGCCGTCCTCGAACAGCAGGTCGTGGACCAGTGCGCCGATTGGCGCTTCGACATTCACCTTTCCCGCCGGCAATACGCCGCGCTCCGGCTCGGTCACGTCCTCGACCAGCTGCTGCGCCAACTCCTCGTCCCGCGGAGCGTCTGGCGCGAGCGTCAGCCGCAACAGCTCGGGACCGTCCAGCAGCCCGACGGCGAGAATCTCTGTGTCCCGGCTCCAGGTCCGCACCGCCGCGGCCGTCGCCTCTGCACCGAACCGCCAGAACCAGCCCAGGTCCCCCGGATGCAATTGCATCGGCGCCCCGTCGTACTGCCACTGCCGCAGCACGCGCAAAGCCTCGCCCAGCCCGTCGCCGCCCGGCTTGCCCAACACGATCGCCATATCCCGATTACACACCACCGCGCCGACAGTCCGCGCCTGGTTTTCGGCCCGGCGGCGGGGTGGGTTGGACTCTGATGATCAAGAGCATCACGGTAAGTCGAAGGTGCCACCTCGCCGAACACAGGTGGCGCCAGTTGGCCCTGCATCGTGGTCCGCGCATGGGCTTCCCTGCCGCCGATGCGTAGCAGTGACATCAGCAGGCCCCACGGTGTCGCGGGTTGCTTTCGTGTAACCGAGCCACGTTGTTCGGTGCCGGTACCGACTCCAACACATTGCGCTCACGCGTTCTATTATGCCAGTTCGAAGCCGCCCTCGCAGCCGCCCTCGTCAATCCGTTCAGCGAACGGATTGACCTTATTTCACAGGGGATACGGCGTTGCTGCGACGTCAGGCCAGCACCCGTGAGCCGTCGGCGTGAGAAAGACTGATCGCAACAGGAGACGCTCAGCGCGTGGCGCGCCGACCCGAAGCACGGATCGTCTTCTTCGCCGCGGCCGCCGCGACCTTCTCCTTGTCGGCCGCGGCGCGGGCGACGGCGAACTCGGCGAGGGCGTCGATCAGCGCCGGAATCGTCGCCGTCTCGGGCTGGACGTCCACCCGCAGTCCGAACTCGCGAGCCGTGGCCGCGGTCTGCGGACCGATGCACGCGACGACGGTACGCGCGTGCGGCTTGCCGGCGATACCGACCAGGTTGCGCACGGTCGAGGACGAGGTGAAGCAGACGGCCTGGAAGCCACCGGACTTGATCGCGTCCCGGATCTCGGCCGCGGGCGGAGCAGCGCGGACGGTGCGGTACGCGGTCACGTCGTCGATCTCCCAGCCGAGTTCGCGCAGGCCGGCCGCGAGCGTCTCGGTCGCGATGTCGGCACGAGGGAGTAATACGCGGTCGATCGGGTCTAGAACGTCGTCGAAGGGCGGGAACTCCGCGAGCAGGCCCTCGGACGACTGGTCATCGCTCGGCACGAGCTCGGGCTTGATGCCGAACGCGCGAACGGCATCGGCCGTCGCCTCGCCGACACAGCCGATCTTGACGCCGGCGAACGCGCGGGCGTCGAGGCCGAACTCATCGAACTTCTCCCGGACGGCGCGGACAGCGTTCGTCGAGGTGAACACGATCCACTCGTAACGTCCGGTGACCAAACCCTTGATCGCGCGCTCCATCTGCGTGGGCGTACGGGGCGGTTCGACGGCGATGGTGGGCACCTCGACAGGCACCGAACCGAAGCTGCGCAACCGGTCGCTCATCGCGCCCGCCTGCTCCTTGGTGCGCGGGACGAGGACCTTCCAGCCGTACAGCGGCCGGGACTCCCACCACGCCAGCTTGTCGCGCGTGGCCGCGGCCTTGCCGACCGTGAGCACTACCCGCCCGGTCATGCCGACGGTCGCGAGGGCCAGCTCGCCGACCTGCCCGAGGACAGTCTGCTGGCCGGTCGTCGTGCCGCTGCAGCTGACGGCCACCAGGGTGTCCGGCTTGAGCCCGTTGGCGACGAGCTGCTCGCCGACGATCTCGACATCCGCAGCCTGGACCGTAACGACCAGCGTGCCGGCCGCGTGGGCCAGCGACTCGTAGTCGGCCGACGAGACGTCGACGAGGTCGGCCTCCGTACGGACGGCGCCGACCGGCACGCCGGCGTAGGCAGCAGTGCCGGTGCCGAGCGCGATCCCGGGCACGACGTCGAAGGGCACGACGGTCTTGGCGACCGCGAGGGCCTCCTTGATCGCCCTGTCGTCGACGAACGGGTCACCGGCGACGAGCCGAACCACGATCTGCCCGTTGCGGGCGTCGGCGAGGATCGTCTTGGCCGCCTCGACCGGGGACGGATCGGCCGTGCGCACCTCGCCGGTCGCGAGGTCGGTGATCGGGCGCGGCACCGTGGCGTCGACGACGACGACCTCGGCGTTGCGGATCGCTGCGACGGCGTGGGTGGTCAGTAAGCCTGGATCGCCTGGACCGGCGCCTACAAAGGTGATCCGGCCGACGGTCTTGCGCGCGCGGGTCATGTGGAGCTCCCCATCATGGTGTCTGCACCGCCGGCGATCAGCTCGGCGGCAAGCCGCCGGCCGACGCCGTCGGCATCGGTGGTGGGTCCGGTGGCCGAGAGCCGGACGGCGCCAGTGCCGTCGACCGCGGTGACCGAACCACGTAGAAAGACTTCGAGTACGTCCGTGCCGTCGTCACCGTCGACTCCATCGACACTGTCGCCGACGGTGATCTCGGCGAGCGCGCCGACGGGCGCCGAGCAGCCGCCCTCGAGCGCGGCGAGCAACGCGCGCTCGGCCGTGACCGCCGTGCGGGTGTCGGGATCCTCGATCGCCGCCAGTACCTCGATGGCCGCGATGTCCGACGATCGGCACTCGATCGCGAGCGCGCCCTGGGCGGGCGCGGGCAGCACCTGGATCGGGTCGAGGATCTCGGTGACGGCGTCGGCACGGCCGAGCCGTTTCAACCCGGCGTAGGCCAGCACGACCGCGTCCAGCGAGCCGTCGGCGACCCTGCTCAGCCGGGTGTCGACGTTCCCGCGCAGCGCGACGACCTCGATTCCGAGACCGAGCGCGTTGAGCTGGGCCGCGCGCCGCGGCGAGCCGGTGCCGACCCGCGAACCGGGCGGCAGCTCGCCGAGGGTGAGCCCGTCGCGGGCCACGAGCGCGTCGCGGGCATCCTCGCGCACGGGCACGGCGGCGATGGTCACGCCCTCGGCCGGGGCCGTCGGCAGATCCTTGTACGAGTGGACGGCCACGTCGATCTCGTCGGCGAGCAGCGCACTGCGCAACGCGGACACGAACACCCCGGTGCTCCCGATCTGCGTCACCGCGTCAGACGAGCGGTCGCCCTCGGTGGTGATCGGGACGACCTCGACCGACACGCCGAGGGCAGCGGTCACCAGATCGGTCTGGGTGCGGGCCAGCGCGCTCTTGCGCGTGCCGACGCGAAGCGTCCGCGTAGTCGTCATGAACGAATCTCGCCGGTCGGCTTCTTGACGGCAGCCACGGATTCCGCCGCGGCCGGATCGAGGTCGAACAGCTCGCGCAGCGCGGCCGCGTATTGGTCGCCCCCTGGGGTCGTGGCGAGTTCCTTGACCCGGACGGTGGGCGCGTGCAGCACCTTGTCGACCGCGCGACGCACCGCGTCGGCCACTTCGTGCCGCTCGCTCGCCGCGAGGGCGGGGAGCCGGGCGTCCAGGCGCGCCAGTTCGGCGTCGACGACCTGCTTCGCCCGGGCCCGCAGCGCGGTGACGGTCGGGGCTACGGCGAGCTGCTGCTGGGCAGCGAGATGGACGCGCAGTTCATCGGCGACGATCGCGGCGGCCGCGTCGACCTCGTCGTCACTGACCATCGCGCCGCGGCTGCGCAGCGCTTCGAGATCGACGTAGGTCACGCCGAGCGACACCGCCACGGCGGGGTCGACGTCGCGGGGAAGGGCGAGGTCGAGCACGACCAGCGGACGCTCGGCTCGCGAGCCGACCAGATGGGCCTCGACCACGAGCCCGGTGGAGCCGGTCGAGGACACGAGCAGGTCGGCGTCGGCGATCGCCGTGGGCAGGTCGCCCAGCGAGACGGCACGGCCCCCGACCGACGCGGCGAGGCGTTCGCCGCGCTCGAGCGAACGGTTGGCCACGACGATGTCGGTGACCCCGCGACGGCGCAGCGTTGCGCCGGCCAGCGCGGCCATCGACCCGGCGCCCACGATCAGCGCGCTGCGCCCGTCCAGCGGGCCCAGCACGGTCTCGGCGCGGTCGAGGGCGACGGACACGATCGACGCACCGGCGCGGTCGATGCCGGTCTCAGAGTGCACGCGCTTGCCCACCCGCAGGGCCGTCTGGGTGAGATCGTGCAGCACCGTGCCGACCGAGCCCAGTTCGCTGCCCAACGCGTACGCGTTGCGAAGCTGGCCCAGGATCTGCGACTCCCCGACGACCATCGAGTCCAACCCGGACGCGACGGTGAACATGTGTTCGGCGGCCGCCTCGGCGAAGTGGACGTAGAAGTGTTCGGACAGATCCGACACGGCCATGCCGGCGTGGCGCGCGAGCACGGTGCGGATCTCGAAATCCCCGGGGTGGAAGCGCGGGATGTCGGCGTAGACCTCGATGCGGTTGCACGTCGAGAGCAGCAGCACCTCGCTGATCGTCTCGGCACGGTGAAGTTCCTCGAGCGTCTTGCGCAGGTCGTCCGCCGACACCGCCACGCGTTCGAGCACCGACACCGGAGTCGTCCGGTGCGAGAGACCCACCACGATCACGCTCATGAATGAGCCACCTTCGCGAGTGCGGCCGCGGCCTTGCGGTTCTCGTGGAAGGACAGGATCTGCAGTTCGGCGGCAAGATCGACCTTGCGCAGATCGACGTGATCGGGCACCGAGACCACGATCGGCGCGAAGTTCAGGATGCTGGTGACACCCGCCGCGACGAGTCGGTTGCAGACGTCCTGCGCGACGGAGCCCGGCACGGCCACCAACGCGATCGTGATGCTGTGTTCGGCCACGACGTCGTCGATGTCGCTGATGTCACGCACGGTCATGCCCCGGACCGTCGAGCCGATCACCGTCGGCTCCGCGTCGAGCAATGCGGCGATGCGGAACCCGCGAGAGCCGAACCCGGCGTACCCGGCCAGGGCGTGGCCCAGGTTCCCGACCCCGACCAACGCGACCGAACGGTGAACGGTGAGCCCGAGCGTCCGCGAGATCTGCTCGGTCAGGATGCCGACCTCGTAGCCGACACCTCGGATACCGTACGAGCCGAGGAACGAGAGGTCTTTGCGCAGTTTCGCGGAATTCACTCCGGCGGCGACTGCGAGTTCCTCGGAGGACACCGTCGTGATCGCGCGCTCGGCCAGACTGGACAGCACGCCCAGATACGTGGCCAGCCGCGCGACTGTGGCCTCCGGAACCGTCCGGCAGCCGGATCGTGACGTGCCGTCGACGACGGGACCGCGGGTATCACGCGGAGCAGTCATCGGCACCTCGGATTACCGGTCGCACGCACCGGCGACGGACCGCCTGGAGGTGTGGCGGAGCCGGTGTGGTAGGGCTGAGTTACGAGTTTGGACGGTACGCCGCTCGTGAAAGTTTTCCCAAATCGAGAAGGCCCGTGATAGGGGACGTTCGCGGCCGGTGAAATCACCGGTTTGCCCGGTAACCACGGCATCGGTTCAGCGCGAGATCGCCTTGCGGAACCGCTTCTCCTCCACCCGCCAGTACCCGTGTTCCTTGCCGTCGATAAGGATGACCGGCACCCGGTCGGAGTATTCGGCGCGCAGTGCGGCGAACGCGTCCACATCGGCCTCGCGATATCCGAAATCCAGCTCGGCCGACAGCCGCCGCAGCAACGACTCGGCCTCCTGGCACAAGTGACACCCGGCCCTCGTGACGAGCGTCACGATGTGGTCAGGCGCGGCCATCGTCGACCTCAGCCACTTCGGCGCGTTTCAGCTGCCACTTCATGATCTTTCCGGTGACCGTGTGCGGCAACGACCCGACGATCTCGATGGCCGTCGGGAGCTTGAAGCGGGCCAGCGACTTCGCGGCCTGCTCCAACAGCTCGTCCGGACGTAGTGTCGCGCCCGTGGCCGGGACGACGAACGCCCGGACTGTTTCACCGGTCGTCGGGTCGTCGACTCCGACGACCGCCACTTCGGCCACTCCCGCGGCGTCGGCCAGGACGGACTCGACCTCGGCCGGGTAGACGTTGAAGCCGTTGACGATCACGAGATCGGCGCTTCGTCCGACGAGCCGCAACTGGCCGTCGTCGTCGGCCACCGCGATGTCTCCCGTACCGAACCAGCCGTCGATGTCCGGGCCGCCCCGGGCGTCAGGCCAGTAGCCGGAGAAAAGGTTGGCGCCACGGACGAACAGCCGGCCCGGGTCGGCGTCGTCGACCGGATCGCCGTCCGGGTCGCGCAGCTGGACCTCGATCCCGGGCAGCGGTAGGCCCACCGAGCCGACCGTCGGGTTTGCCCGACCCGCGCCGAGCGCGTTGATCGCGACGACCGGCGCGGCCTCGGTCAACCCGTAACCGTCGTGGACGGTGATCCCCGCGGCCGCAAAACCCTCGACGAGCCCGCGATCGAGCTTGGCCGAGCCTGACATCGCGAACCGCACGGAGGCGAACCCGGCGGGTAGCTCGGGGTCGGCCAGCCACGCCGCGTACTGCCCCGGAACGCCCAGGACAGCGGTGACGCGCTCGATCGCCATCGTCGCCAGCGTGGTGGACGGGTCGAAGCGGTCGGCCAGCACCAGCGTCGCGCCGACGTCCAACGCCATGCCGAGACCGGCATTGAGCCCGAAGATATGGCTCAGCGGCAACGGGAGGAACAAGACGTCGGCCGAAGTCAGCAGTGGCGGCTCGACGGCGCGGATCTGCGCGAGATTCGCCAGTAACGCACGTGCAGAGAGCATCGCGCCCAAGCTGCGGCCGCTGGTCCCGCTCGTGTAGAGCAGCGCGGCGAGCTGCTCACCGCCGCGGTCGTTGTTCGGGTCCGCACCGTCCGGTGCGGTGGCCAGCAGGTCGCGTCCGGACGAAGCGTCCAGGTGCAGGCTCGCGCCGGAGTCCGCGACGATGTGCTCGACCTCGGCGGGGGTGTAGGCCGGGTTCACCGGCACGGCGACCAGGCCCGCGCGGAGGACGCCCAGGTAGAGCACGACGAAGTCGGCCCCGGTGCCGAGTTGTAGCGCGACCCGGTCGCCGTCGAGCAGGCCGCGGGAGCGCAGGGCCAGGGCGCTCGCCGTCACCCGCCGATCGAGGTCGGACCAGTTGAGCCGCACGGCGCAATCGACCACCGCCGTCGCGTCTGGGGTCAAGCGGGCTGCACGCCGCAGCAGGTCGGACGGCCCTCGGGACGCGTCGTCATCCCCGCCGTGGCGATCGCCGCCGTCGTCATCCAAGACGCGCATCGTGCTCCTCAGCTGTGTGTCGCTGCCGGTTGCCCGGTGCACGATCGCACATCCGCCCAACCGCTACCTCGGCTGCGGCGGCGGGGAGTCCCGCGAGTCGCAACCGGACCGAGCCTTGCCATTCCGGCGTGGGCGTGCAAGCTAGACGTAACGGAGCGTGCGCGGATTCCGGTAACCCCACGAACCCGCCCCAATCGGGCACGTTCCGCCCGAAAAGGACCGGTCAGCCGCCCGGCCGGCCGGTACAGTTAGCACCATCTTCACGCGCGGCCCTCGCCGGTGACCGCGACCTTCTCGTCGAAGGGTCAGCGACGATGCCCCGTGCTCGCCACGCGCGCCACGCGCCTCGCCCTGCGGTGACGAGGGCACCGGCCAGCGCGTGGCGTCCGGCCGCTCTTCCTGACCTGATCGAACTCATCAACGACGCAGTGATGTCGATGGGTACGCAACCGGCGTTCAATGGCCCGTCGGCCGTGCGGCAGCCCGCGGTCGATACCAATTCGGTGAAGCCGAGCCTGTTGAAGAGCCGCCGTGGGCGTCCGCTACGCGTCGCCGACAACCCTCCTCCCGATGATGCCCGCGAGCAGCGCGACGACAACGACACGAACATCGACGACACGAACATCGACGACACGAACATCGAAGCCGGTCACGCGGAAACCTGGCGCCTCGTCCGGCTGGCCCAGGCCGGTGACGGCCAGGCGTTCGGTCAGTTGTACGACCGCTACGTCGACATCGTCTTCCGCTTCGTCTATTTCCGGGTCAATGACCGCAACCTGGCCGAAGACGTCACGAGCGAGACCTTCCTGAGGGCGCTACGTCGGATCGGGACGATCAGCTACCAGGGCCGTGACATCGGGGCGTGGTTCATCACGATCGCTCGAAATATCGTCCTGGATCACATGAAGTCGGCGCGGCACCGGCTCGAAATGACCACGGCCGACGTCATCGAGCCGAAGGAGGTCGAACGCAGTACCGAGGCGGCCGTGCTCGACACGCTGCAGTCCGAGCAACTGATGGTCGCCGTCAGTCGGCTCGGTGACGAGCAGCGCGAGTGCGTCATGCTGCGCTTCATCCAGGGCCTGTCGGTAGCCGAGACGGCCGGCGTGATGGGCAAGAACGACGGCGCGATCAAGGCATTGCAGCATCGCGCCGTTCGCAAGCTGGCCGATCTCGTCGGCAACGACATGCGATGACACACCAAAGCCGTGCGACCAGTAACGCCGACATCGAATCGTCGTTAGGTGAGATGTACGGCGTTCGACACGAAACGTGGCACGGATGGACGGACCGCAACGACGGTCTCGGACGAAGCGGGAGACCAGGTCGATGACTGAGCATCGTGTTTCGATGCTGGGTTCGACGCTGCGCCGTTACGCAGACCCGGCGAATTCGCGGGACCCGCGCGTCATGACGCTGCTCGACCACCTCAAGCACGTGCAGGTCGCGCCGGAGCCTCGCCCGCACTTCCGGGCCGAGCTACGCGCGCAGCTCGTCGCGGTCGCACCGCGAATCGTTGCCGAGGGACTGGCCGACGGCGCGGCGAAAGCAGACGTGCCCTCGAGACCGCTGCCCGCGCACCGCGATTCCGCTGCCCCGGCCGCTGATCCCGCGGCGGACGGGTCGACCGGCGCCAGCCGCTGGACGAAGTTGCGTGCCATCCCGATCGGGCGTCCGCTCGCCGTCGCCGCGAGCATCGTCATGGTGTTCGCCCTGCTGCTCGGCGGCGCGGTCTGGATGAGCCGCTCGGCCCTGCCCGGCGACAGCCTCTACGGCCTCAAGCGCGCGAGCGAGCAGTGGCAGCTCATGACCGACTCCGGCAACCAGCAGCTCGCGCAGGACCACCTCGACTTCGCCGCGACCCGTGTCGAGGAGGCCGCGAAGCTGCTGTCGCGCCCGTCGGCGGCCGGCACCGGCCCGCAGGCCGACGGCGCGATCTCCGAGCACACGGGCACCCTGATCGCCACGGCGCTCAGCGATGCGGACTCCGACACTCGCGCTGCGTCCCGATTGCTCGGCGCCGCAGCGCTGCAGTCGGCGTCGGGCGCACCGCTCAGCCCGATGATCAACTGGGTGCCTCAGCAGCTCAACCGGCTCGACGATCTGGCCGCGGCGATGCCCGGCGGATCACTGCGCACTCGCGCGACGTCCTCGACGAGCCTCGTGCACGCCGTCGCGGCCAGGGTCACGACGCTCGAGACGAAGGTCGCGTGCGCGTGCATGGGGGACGCGCCGTCGGACTCGCTCGGCCCGGTGCCGTGCGCCCAGTGCACGACGCCCGCCACGCCCGCGGCTCCGAAACCCGCCCCAGCTGGCACGTCGGCGCCGTCCACCCCGAGCGTCGCCGCACCGCCTGCGAGTACACAACCCACGCATCCGATCGTCGTCCCGCCGCAACCGGGCCCGACGGGCAGCGGATCGCCGAGTCCGCCCGCACAATCGTCGACGCCGCAGAAACCGATCCTGCCGTTGCCCTCGTTGCCGCTGCCTACGCTCAAGCCGAGCTTGCCGGTGACCTCGGTCGGCTCGTGCGAAATCAAGCTGCTCGGCCTCACCCTGCCGCTGTGCACGTCCTCGACGCCCTGAGCTGCGCAGCGCGGCCGTAGTGTGGCCGAGTGGAAACCGTCGGGGACGAACCCGCCGCGCGGCCGCCGGCGTCAGTCGGCGATCCCCACCCCGTCGATCCACCCGCAGCCGACCCGACCATCGCGGCGTTCTTCGATGTCGACAACACGATGATGATCGGCGCGTCGATCTTCCACTTCGCCAAGGGTCTCGCGGCGCGAGACTTCTTCTCCTGGCGCGACCTCGCCCGTTTCACCGCACGCCAGGCCCGGCTGCGGATGCGCGGCGAGAGCAAGGACGATCTGCATCAGTCCCGTGAATCGGCCCTCGCGTTCGTCGCGGGAAAGATGGTCGAGGACATCGTGGCGCTGGGCGAGGACATCTACGACGAGGAGATGTCGGACCGGATCTGGCGTGGGACGCACGCGCTCGCGCGGGCGCATCTGGACGCCGGCCAGCGGGTCTGGCTCGTCACCGCCACGCCGGTCGAGCTCGCGACGATCATCGCCGACCGCCTCGGTTTGACCGGTGCCCTGGGCACGGTCGCCGAATCGAGCGGCGGTGTGTACACCGGCCATCTCGTCGGCGAGGTTCTGCACGGCGAGGCGAAGGCGGCCGCGGTGCGACGCCTGGCCGTTCGGGAGGATCTCGACCTGTCTCACTGCTCCGCGTACTCGGACTCCATCAACGATTTGCCGATGCTCTCGCTGGTCGGCCGTCCGGTCGCGGTGAACCCCGACTCCGCGTTGAAGGCCGAGGCCAGGCGACGGGGCTGGGAGATCCATGATTTCCGCAGCGGACGCAAGGCCGTGCGGATCGGCATTCCGACCGCGCTCGGGCTGGGCGCAGCCGGCGGCGTCGGCGTGGGCGTTGCGCTGCGCCGCGCGCACAGTCCGAATCCGCGCCGGGCGGACAGTGCGAATCCGCGGCGGACGCACAGTGCGAATCCGCGGCGGACGGATCGGCGTGATCGGCTCGTCGCGGTGGGCAAACTCCAGGCCGCTCAGCGCCAGATCGAGCGGCGCTGGGTGAGCAGCCGGTAAAGCGAGTCCTGGATCGTCTCGCGCACCCGGTCGGTCGTCTCGAACACCGTCACAGCGTCCTCGGCTGCCGCGGGATCGACATGCTCGGTGTGCGTCGGGGCGCCGAACTCGATATACCACTTGCTCGGGAGTGGGACGAGCCCGAGCGGCCCGAGCCACGGAAACGTCGGCGTCAGCGGGAAGTAGGGCAGGCCGAACAGCCGCGCGAGCGTCTTGGCGTTGCCGAGGACCGGATGGATCTCCTCGGCGCCGACGATCGAAACCGGGATGATGGGCACGCCGGCTGTGATCGCCGCCTGGACGAATCCTCCGCGGCCGAAGCGCTGCAGCTTGTACCGCTCGCGAAACGGTTTGCCGATCCCGCGGTAACCCTCCGGCCAGACCCCGACGAGTTCGCCAGCGCCAAGCAGTCGCTCGGCGTCGGCGTCGCACGCGAGGGTGCTGCCGGTCTTGCGGGCGAGCGTGCTCAACCCTGGGGTGCGGAACACGAGATCGGCGCCCAGCGGGCGCAGGAACCGCCCCGTTTCGGTGTGAACGGCGACGGTCGTCATGATGGCGTCGAGCGCCCACAGTCCACCTGCGTGGTTCGCGACCAGTAGTGCCGGGCCGTCCGCCGGGATGTTCTCGACACCGTTGACCTCGACGCGGAACCACCGTTCGTACAACGGTTTGAACAGGGGAATGACGGCATTGGCGGCGAGGTCGGCGTCGAAGCCGAACTCGTCGACCTGGTAGTCGCCCTCGAGCCGGCGGCGGAGGAACGCGAGTGCGTCGGCGGCCCACGCTTCCCAGCCCGTTCGCTCATTCGGTTGGAGCCGCGCGCCGGGCGCGGTCAGCTTGAGAATCTCGGCGTCGCGCTGGGAGGTGTAGGGCCGGCGCTTCGGGGTGCGACGTCCGGCCAGGCGCCGCAACGGGCTCGACTCGCCGTGCAGGGGGATGATTCGCGCTTCGTCCATGTCACCTACCGACACTCAACTGCGGACGGGTGCGAGCCGGCGCCCGGCCGTCACCCGGGTTGACATCAACCGCGACCCTACGCCGATTCCGGCCAGCGCGACCCGGGCCATGGAGCGCCCGCCGGGCAGGATCGAGTTCAGGGCGTCGGCCGTCGTGTACCGGGGGATGTAGCCGAATTCGCGCCGCAGGCGCGTGGTGTCGAGCGCGCGACCGTAGGTGAGGTAGCGCGGGTCCTCGGCAGCCACCTCGAGCACCCCGGCGTTGCGGACGGCGGCGCCGGCCAGCGCCATCGCCGGTGCGGCGACCGGCACCCGGAGGCCGCCCGCGCGTCGGACGGCCTGCGACAGGGCCAACACTCCGTCCGCCGCCACGTTGAACGTCCCCGGCCGCGACGACACGGTCGCCAGGCGCAGCGTCTCGACGGCATCCGACTCGTGCAGCAGTTGCAGGCGGGGGTCGAAACCCAGCGGGGTGGGCACGAAAGGCATCGAGAGGTAGCGGGTCAGCGCGGAGTCGACGCCGCTGCCGACGACGAACGTGTACCTGAGCACGCTGACGTCGATGTCCGGACGTCGTCGGCCGAAGCCACGGACGTAACCCTCGACCTCGGCGGCGTCCTTGGCGTAGCCGTTTCGGGCGCCACCGGCGGGGTGCATGTCCTCGGTGAACACCGCGGGATCGCGCGGACCGCAGCCGTACACCGCCGCCGTCGACTTCAGCACAACTCGCTGCACGGTGTCGGACTTCTGGCAGGCGGCCAGCAGCTGCATGGTGCCGATGACGTTCATTTCTTGCATCGGCAGCCGGGCACCGATCGTGCGGGGCGAGGCCATGAGCGTGGCGTGCACCACGGTAGTCACTCGGGCGCGCGCAATCACCTTGGCGACCAAGGGATTGCGGATGTCGGCTCGGACGAACTCGGTCCGCCCGAGCAGCGGCAGGTCCGACCTGCGCGGCGGTACGACGTCGATCCCGATGACGCGTTCGACGCCAGGATCGGCTGCCAGTTGCGCGGCCAGTCGGCCGCCGAGGTGGCGGCTGACGCCGGTGATCAGGACGACGCTCATCGGTTCGTCCGATCAGTGCGAGAGACTACTTCTTGTTACGGCGCTGGACGCGGGTCTTCTTCAGCAGCTTGCGGTGCTTCTTCTTCGCCATCCGCTTACGCCGCTTCTTGATGACAGAACCCATGGAGCCAACCTCGCCGATCGTCCTTCCCGGACGATCCGCCGGGCAGCCACCAGGGTACCTGTCGGTCGCAGGCCACCGAACACGCGCAAGGGTCGAGCCCGACGAGCGAGTGGTGTGGATCGCAGGACGGCCCCATGGGAACGTGATGCTCAAGCCCCGAGAGCGACAGCGACGACGGGCTTCGATCCCGGGGACGCGGGCTAGTCAGCCCGCTTCTATGAACGCGTCGCGCAGGTAGTCGTGGACGGCCTTCTCCGGCACGCGGAACGACCGGCCTACCCGAACAGCCGGTAGCTCGGCAGCATGCACCATCCGGTAGACCGTCATCTTGGAGACCCTCATGACCGCCGCGACTTCGGCGACGGTCAGGAATTTCACGTCGGCCAGCGCCGGATCGACCGGATGAATTTCGGTCTTCTCCGGCTTGTCGCCGTCTTCGTCGTTCGCGGACATGACTCACCGACACCTTCGGCACGTGTCGGTGCGTCGGCTTCCCCACCAACGAACGGGACACGCACGTGCTGGCATGAGACTAGCGGTACTCATGTGGCCTATGCGATAGCTGAGCGCCACCTTAATGTGCCGGTCTACTACCGCTTAGGCAGCATATGTCGGATTCCACGATCCGAGTTTCTCACTCGTACCTCCTCGGCGATGGCCAGCTATCGGGTCATCAGCCCGGCTTTGAGACCGAGTTGACCACTTCGCGGGATCGAAACTGGTCGACTCGGTCTCAAAGCGGGTGGCCCGGCTGCTGGACTAGTCGGCGGCGCCGAGTTCGGCGCTGCGCTTGGCCGCGGCCTCGATGGCCGCGAGCAGGGCGGCGCGAACGCCGTGAACCTCGAGTTCGCGGATCGCGGCGATCGTCGTCCCGCCCGGGCTGGTCACCGCTTCGCGCAGCTGGACCGGGTGCTCGCCGGAATCGCGCAACATCACCGCCGAGCCGATGGCCGTCTGCACGATCAGCTCGGCCGACAGCGCGCGCGGGAGGCCGAGCAGGATGCCGGCGTCGATCATGGCCTCGACGAGGAAGAAGAAGTACGCGGGTCCGGAGCCGGACAGCGCGGTGACGGCGTCCAGCTGCGATTCCGGTACCCGCACGACCTTGCCCACCGATGCGAGCAGCGCCTCGGCGGCCGCGAGGTGCTCGTCGGTGGCGTGGGCGCCTGCGGCGACGGCCGTCATCGCCTCGTCCACCAGGGCCGGCGTGTTGGGCATGCACCGCACGACCGCGACGCCGTCCGGGAGCCGCGCTTCGATGTGGGCGGTAGTGATGCCGGCGGCCACCGAGACCACGACGTGCCCGGTGCCGACACCAGGCGCAATCTCGGCCAGCAGGCTGTCGATGTCCTGCGGCTTGATCGCTAGCAGCAGGGTAGCGGCCTGGGTCACGGCGTCGGCGACGTCAACGACCTTGATCCCGTACGTCTCGGCGAGGTACGCGGCGCGGTCGGGATATTTCTCGGACACGACGATGTCCGCGGCGCCGCGCTCGCCGCGCAGCAGCCCGGACAGCAGGGCCTCACCGATCTTGCCGCCGCCGAGAATCGCTACGGAGTCCATGCGCCTAACCCTTCGAGACGAGTGCGCGGGCGAAGAACCCGAGATTGGCCGGACGCTCGGCGAGGCGGCGCATCAGGTAGCCGTACCACTGCGCACCGTAGGGGACGTAGATGCGCACCGTGTGCCCGGCCGCCGCGAGCCGGCGCTGCTCGTCCGGGCGGATGCCGTACAGCATCTGGAACTCGAAGCCGGCTTTGTGGTAGGCCGTGGCGCGGTCGGCGGCGATCGCGATCAGGGTCGGGTCGTGGGTGGCGAACATGGGGTAGCCGTCACCGGCCAGCAGAACATTCATGCACCGGACGTAGGACCGATCGACATCGATCCGTTCTCGGAACGCCGCCGACTCCGGTTCGTCATAGGCGCCCTTACACAAGCGGACCCGGCTGCCGGCGTAGGCAAGTTCGCGGCAGTCGGACTCGGTACGCCGCAGGTAGGCCTGCAGCACCGCACCGGTCTCGGGAAAGTCGACGCGCAACTGGCGCAACACCTCGAGCGTCGAATCGGTAGTGGTGCGGTCTTCCATGTCGAGCGTCACGGTCGCGTTGACCCGGCGCGCATGCCCGCAGATCGTGCGGACGTGCTCGAGGGCGATCCGCCCCCCGTCGCTACCGAGGGCCTGGCCGACGGCGCTGAGTTTGACGCTGACCTCGCATCGCGTGGCGAGCAGCGCGAGGCGTGCGGTCAGCCCGGCTGTGTGCAGCGCATCCAGCAGGTCGGTATAGGCCGTCGCGGTCGCCGCGGCCTGCGCGCGGTCGGTGGTGTCCTCGCCGAGATGATCGAGAGTGACGGTGAGTCCGTCGGCCAACAGACCCCGGGCCGCAGACACCCCCGCGGCGGTGTCGGCGCCGCCCACGAAGCGGGTCACCACACCGCGCGACACGGGGGCGTGTGTGACCATGCGCTCGATGCGGCGATTGCGCGCCGCCGCGAGAATTGCCGTACGCAGCATGGCTCCAGGTTAGTGCGGCAGACTGGGACAGCATGAGACGACAGGGCTGATCATGGGGACAACCGAGCCGTTCCGGATTTCCGACGTGCTGAGCACGCGCGGGGACGAACGGTATGCGCTGCACCGCCGCTATCTCAACCCGCAGCTGCCGCGGATGCTGGCCGCGATCGGATTCGACAAGACCTACGTTCGCGGCGAAGGTGCCTACCTCTACGACGAGCAGGGTCGCGACTACCTCGACATGCTGGCCGGCTTCGGGGTGTTCGCCCTCGGCCGCCATCATCCGGTGGTGCGCCAGGCGCTGCACGACGTCCTCGACGCCGGGCTCGCCGACCTCACCCAGTTCGACGCGCCGCCGCTGGCCGGACCGCTCGCCGAGGCCCTGCTCGCGCACGTCCCGCACCTGTCCCGGGTGTACTTCTGCAACAGCGGCGCCGAAGCGGTCGAGGCCGCCCTGAAATTCGCTCGCTTCTACACCGGGCGCAAGCGCATCGTCTACTGCTCGCAGGCCTTCCACGGCCTGACAGCCGGCTCGCTGTCGGTGAACGGCAGCAAGGACTTCCGAGACGGCTTCGGGCCCCTGCTGCCGGGTACGGCCATCCCGTTCGGCGACCTCCCCGCTCTGGAGCGCGAAGTGGCGCGCGGCGACGTCGCAGCCTTCGTCATCGAGGCCGTGCAGGGCAAGGGGGTCGCGGTCAGCCCGCCCGGTTTTCTCGCCGACGCGCAGCGCGTCCTGCGTTCGGCGAAGGCGCTACTCATCGCCGACGAGGTGCAGTGTGGGCTGGGCCGCACCGGCGAGTTCTTCGCTTTCGAGCGCGACGGCGTCGAGCCGGATCTCGTCGCGACGGCCAAGGCGCTGTCGGGCGGATACATCCCGGTCGGCGCGACCCTCGGCCGCGAAGAGATCTTCGCCAAGGTCTACTCGTCGATGGATCGCGTCCTCGTGCACGGCTCCACGTTCGGCGCGAACGCGCAGGCAATGGCCGCCGGCCTCGCGACGTTGCACGTGCTCGAGCACGAGAACGTCATCGAGAACGCCCGCACGGTCGGTGCGCAGCTGCAACGCCGCCTGGCCGAACTCGCGGAGCGCTACGAACTGCTCGGGGAGGTACGCGGGCGCGGGCTGATGATCGGCATCGAATTCCGCAAACCGTCCTCGCGACGGCTGCGCGCGCATTGGCGCGCCCTGCAGCTGGCCCGTCGCGGCCTGTTCGCGCAGACCGTCGTGCATGCGCTGTTCCATCGCCACCGCATCCTGACGCAGGTTTCCGGCGATCACATCGAGGTGATCAAGCTGATCCCGCCGCTGATCATCGGCGAGCGTGAGGTGGACCGGTTCCTCGCCGCGTTCGTCGATGTCATGAACGAGGCGCACCGGAGCACGGCACTCACCCGTGGCTTCGCGACCACGCTCGTCACCAGCGGCCTCGCCTCCCGCGCGCAGGGTAAGGGCGACGGGCCGCGCGGCCCTATGCGGGCGCCGGGGTGACCAGCTCGCAGCTGGTGAGCTACCTGTGCGCGGCGCTCGCCGCAACGGGGAACGCGTTGGCGAACGTCATGCAGCGCAAGGCGAGCTTGGACGAGCCGACGAATCGACCCTTCGGGGTGCGGCTGCTGGCCGACCTCGTCAGATCCCCGACCTGGCTCATCGGATTCGCCGGGCTGGTCGGGTCCTTCGTGCTGCAAGCGGTTGCCCTCGGCTTTGGACCACTGTCCGCCGTCGAGCCGATCATCACTCTCGAGGTGCCGCTCACCCTGCTGGTCGCGTCGCGGGTGTTCAGCAATCGGCTCGGTCGCTCGGAATGGGGCGGCATCCTGATCATGACGGCCGGCATGATCCTCTTCGTCGCGATGCTCGCCCCCAGCCCCGGCCACGAGACGGACGTCTCACACGTGATCTACGTCTTCGCCGGCGGCGCTACAGCGGCGACTATCGCGGCCCTCGTCGTCGCCGGGCAGCGCGGCGGGGCGGTCTGGCGAACGGCCTGCCTCGGCGCCGCGGCCGGGACGAGCTTCGGCTTGACCGCCACGATGATCAAGGAGACCATCGCGCAGGGCCAGCAGCACGGCCTGCTCGGCGTCCTCATCACCTGGCAGACCTACGTTGCGGTCGCGTTCGGGATCGGGGGGCTCGTCCTGGTCCAGTGGGCCCTGCACACCGGTCCTCTGCTCGCCGCCCAGCCGGGCTTCACCCTGATGGACCCGCTGGTGTCGATCTTCTGGGGCGTGCTCGTGTTCGAGGAGATGACACGGACGGGCTGGTGGCTCGCCGCCGCGACCCTGGGCGCGGTGGGCGTGGGCGCCGGTGTGTCGGTGCTGGCGCACTCGCCGCTGCTGGCAGAGATGAACACCGGCGCGACGACCGAATCGGCGCCCGCGCAGCGATCCGGCTGAGGGGCTCAGGGGAAGCGCTGGGATGGCTGGGACGACGGCTGGGACGACGGCTGGGATGGCGCCACCAGATGCAGCCGGCAGAACGCGAGCGCCTCGGCGAGGTCGGCCTCCCGCTCGGCGCGATCGAGCGCGCGCCGGGTGTTGATCTCGACGATGACGTGCCCCTCGAAGTCGCGGGCGGCGAGGCGTTCGAGCACGTCGGCGCACGGTTGCGTCCCCCGCCCCGGAACGAGGTGCTCGTCCTTCGGCAGGCCGGTCCCGTCGGCGATGTGCAGGTGCGCGAGCCGCCTGCCCATCGCCGAGAGCATGCCGAGGGCGTCGGACTTCGAGACGGCGGTGTGCGAGAGATCGAGGGTGAAGTCGCGATACGGCTCCTCGGCGGCGACGTCCCATGACGGCTGATATGCCGAGACCTCGCGTCCGCGTACCCGCAGCGGGAACATGTTCTCGACCGCGAACCGGATGTCGGTTTCGTTCGCCATGCGCTTGATGCCGTCGCGGAACCCGCGGGCGTAGTCGCGTTGCCAGCGAAACGGCGGGTGGACGACCACGGTCTCGGCGCCCACCAACTCGGCCGCGAACTGCGCCTTCTGCAACTTCGTCCAGGGATCGGTAGTCCATACCCGCTGTGTGATGATCAGGCATGGCGCGTGGATCGCCAGGACGGCGACGCCGTAGTGCTGCGACAGGCGTTGCAGCGCGTACGGATCCTGGCTGATCGGATCCGTCCACACCATGACCTCGACGCCGTCGTAGCCGAGTTTCGCGGCGAGCTCGAACGCGACGGCGGTCGACTCGGGGTAGACCGAGGCCGTCGACAGCCCCACCTTCGCGCTGCTGGCCTGCAGCGCGCGGGTTTCCGGACTCATGGCCGGGAGGGTAGCCGTTTGCTGCTGATCAGGCGCCGTCGATCCCGTCCAGACGCCGAAGGATCACACCCTCGCGCAACGCCCAAGGACACAGCTCGAGTTCCTCGACGTCCAGCGCGTCCATCGCCGCGGCAGCGACGACCGCGCCGGCCAAGGTTTGGTGCGCGCGGCCGACGCTGACCCCGTCGAGCTCGGCGAGATCGTGCGCGGCCATCCGGGAGATGAACGAGGTGACCTGCCGCAGGCCGGTACGGGTGAGCATCCGGCGGGCGCGTGGGCCCTGGGAACTCGGCGCGGCGCCGGCCAGGCGGGCGAGCGTGCGGAATGTCTTGCTCGTCGCGACGACGCGGTCCGGCAATCCCGCAGCGAGCAACTCTCGGACCGGCTCGCCCAGCGTCGCGTCCACGTATTCGCGCAGGGCGACCACCTCGCTCTTGTGCCCGGGGTCCTCGCTGAACCACTCGCGGGTGAGCCGGGCAGCTCCGAGCGGGACGGAAAACGCACGATCGGGGTCCTCGTGCTTGCCCGCGGCGAGTTCGAGCGAACCGCCGCCGATGTCGAGGCTGATCAGGTTGCCGGCGCTCCAGCCGAACCAGCGGCGCACGGCCAGAAAGGTCAGCCGCGCCTCGTCCTCGCCGGACAGGACGTTCAGCGCCACACCGGCTTCTTTGGCGACACGCTTCAGCACCTGCGCGCCGTTGCCCGCGTCGCGGACCGCTGAGGTGGCGAAGGGGAGCAGTTCGTCGCAGCCGAGATCGTCAGCTTCTTTGCGGGCGGAGACGGCGGCCTCGACGAGCAGGTCGGCGCCGCGCTTGGCGAGGTCGCCGTCACCGTCAAGGTGCTCGGCCAGGCGCAGTTCGGACTTGTGCGACAGCTGCGGCGTCGGTTCCGCCCCACGATGGGCGTCGACGACGAGCAGGTGGACGGTGTTGGAACCGACATCGAGCACGCCCAGCCGCATGCCGTGAACGATATTCGTCTCGTACGCTCGGGGTGTGCCGCAGCGTGAGGTGTCCCTCGACTTCCCCCGGGAGTGGATCGAGTTCCCGGACCCGGCCGACCCCGACCATCTCGTCCGCGCCGACCTGACGTGGCTCTGCTCGCGCTGGACGTGCATCTTCGGCCGTGGCTGCCACGGGACGGTCGCCGGGCAGGCCAGCACGGGTTGCTGCAACCACGGCGCGTACTTCTCGGACAAGGACGACGAGCAGCGGGTCAAGCGCTTCGCGGCCGAGTTGACGCCGGCGGATTGGCAGCTCTACGACGAGGGGCACCGCACGGCCAAGGACGGGACGGTCAAACTGCACTTCTCGGAGAAGGTGCCCGACGACGACGAGAAGCGCCGCAAGACCCGCGTCATCGACGACGCGTGCATCTTTGCCAACAGAGAGGGGCATCCCGACGGGATCGGCTGTGCGCTGCACGCGCTGGCGCTGCGGCGCGGGATGAACCCGCTCGAGACCAAGCCCGAGGTCTGCTGGCAGCTGCCCGTGCGTCGTGAGCAGGAATGGGTCGACCGCACCGACGGCACCCGCATCCTGCGCTCGACGCTCGCCGAGTTCGACCGCCGCGCCTGGGGCGAGGGCGGACACGACCTGGACTGGTACTGCACGTCTTCGCCCGAGGCGCACATCGGCGGCGAGCCCATGTACATGTCGTACGGCCCGGAACTCTCGGCGCTCATCGGCGACAAGGCCTACGACGAATTAGCGGCGATCTGCGCAAAACGTCTGGAGCTGGGTCTGGTGGCCGTCCACCCCGCGACCGAGGCAGCGCAACGCAACCACACCTGACGCAACCGAGCCGCCAGCACCCGCGACGACGAGATCGTTCGTCGGGGCGTCCCTGCCGTCGGTCCGTACAGCCTGGACGCGTGCTGCGCAGCCAGCTCTCGGCGAAACCAGTGCCGCTCGACTTCGCTCATCGCGACGGGCATCGGATGGTGTCGACGGCAGCCGCGGTGAGTAGCAGGCCCGCCGCCGCGGCGGCGGACACGTTACCAGCCGTGCATCGGGTTGTCCCTTGAAGGCCAACGCCACCTCGGCCGGCCCAGACAACGTGGCCACGCTGGTACCAATCCAGGCCAGGCACGCGGTGGCTAGAACATGGGCGGCGATGTAGTCGCGGGACTGCTCATTGCCCCACGTTGTGTGCAGGCCGGCAACGTTGAAGGCGTCCTTGATCGTGATCGGTACGCCGTGCAGCGGACCCACGTCCTCGCCGCGAGCGAGCGCGTCATCCGCGGCGGCCGCTTCCTTGAGCACGCCTGCGCGACGAAGTTCTACGATCGCGTTCACCTCGGGATCGCGTTCCTCGATGCGAGCGAGTAGCAGCTCGGCGAGCTCGCGGGCGGCGATGTCGCCACGTTTGATCATGGCGGCGGCGTCGGTTGCCGTGTGGAAGAGCGGATTGGTCATCAGGTGATACCTCCAGACTTTACTATACCGTCCAGACGGTACAGTAAAGCGTATGGAGAACACCAGGGACAGGATCCTCGACGCTTTCGTCGCTCAGCTCATCCAGGACGGAATCGCCTCGGTCACCCTCGACAGGGTGGCCGAACGCGCCGGGGTGTCCAAGGGCGGCCTGCTCTACCACTTCCCCGCCAAACCCGCGCTGGCCGAAGGCCTGGCCGAGCGGCTACGGGCCTTCACCGACGCGAACCTCGCCCGCGCCGACACCGACGGAGTTGTCCGAACGTTTCTTGAAACGTCCCGCCCGGACACGAACGAAGCGCGCCACTACTGGGCGGTGATCAGCGCGACCCGCGCCGACCCGGCGGCGACGACCGAACGCACCCGCACGCTGCTGGCCGCCGTGTTCGACGACTGGTCGACTCGGTTACGCGCGGCCGTGTCCGATCCAGTTCTGGCCGACATCATCCGGCTCACCGGCGACGGTTTGTACCTCGCCACCGTCACTGGACTCCCGCTGCCCTCGGCCACCCGAATCGGGAAAGTGATCGGGCGCCTGTTGGCCCAAGCCGACGCGAAGTGATCGCGTCCTGAGTGCCCGTGGCGGAATCGACAACGCAAAGCGAGGTGCTCGACCGCGCCGACGCGAGGCCGAGCGCAGCGAGGCGTCCGCGGTCCGAGTCTGGTCGACTTCGAGGTCGTGTCCGCGCTGAGGGTTCTGATCGTTGTCACTCCCCCGGCTCAGTCGGACAACAACGCCGGCAGGGCGAACAGAACCTCGAGGTGCCGGCGCACCTCGAGGCGCGTGTTCGTGGGCACGATGCCGACGGTAAACACCAACGACACTGCGAGGCGGCACAGCCAGTCGACTATCGCGCCGGCGTCGATGTCGTGCTCGACGGTCAGCGGCTCGATGACCGGCAGTGCGAACGTCCGGACCTGCTCGAATGCGGCTCGCGCGTAGAGCGTGAATTGCGGCAGGGTCTGATCCGGGGCGTCGCGCAGAGCGGCTTCGAGCAATTTGTTGCCGCGGGCGTAGTCGACGACGAAGGTGAGGATCGAGATCAACTGCGCGCGCGGCGGCTCGTCGCGCGCGACCACGTTCGCGAAGTCGGGCAGGAAATCCACGAGTTGCCGCTCGACCAGCGCAGCATTGATCGCCTGGCGATCGCCGACGTGCTTGTAGATCGTCGGCCTGGACACCCCGGCCCGCTGCGCGACCGCGGTCAGCATTGTCGATGTCGAGTAGCCGCCGCTGAGCAGGTAATCCTCGGCGGCGTCAAGAATTCGATCCCGCAGGTGGTCACGTGCCGTCACGACGTTTACAGTAACCAAAAACTGTAAGCAACGCTTCGATCGGAGCGCCATGACCGAGACAGCACCGACACGGGCCCGCGAGGATGTCGCGCTGCGCCTGCTCAAGGGCACGACGAAGCGTCGCTACGACCCGGCGGTCGACGTCGACTGGGTGACGCCGCCCGATCCGGGCAAGTGGTTCATGCCGCCGGAGGCCGTATCGCTCTACGGCACGCAAATCTGGCAGGCTATGAGCAATGCTGAGCGGCACGAGCTGGCGCGGCAGGAGACGGCGAGTGTCCTGAGCCAGGGCATCTGGTTCGAGAACACCCTCACCCAAGGCATCTTGCGCACGAATCTGTGGTCAGACCCCACTTCGGCGCACAGCCAGTACGCGTTGACCGAGCTCGGCGACGAGACGAGGCACATGGTGATGTTCGGCCGGGCGATCACCTGGACGGGCGCGCATCCCTACCGGCTCAACTCGTTGCAGACGCTGGCCGTGCAGTCCTTCCCACTGATTTACCGGGGGCTGTTCCTCTGGGTCGCGGCGCTGTGCGGCGAGGAGTTCATCGATGCGCAGCAGCGGGTGGCGATGCGCGACGAGCGGGTGCAACCGCTGATGCGGCAGGTGATGCAGATCCACGTGCTCGAGGAAGCGCGGCACATCCGCTTCGCACGCGAGGGCGTCGCGCGGCGCATCCAACGCGCGCGCTGGTGGGAGAAGGAGTTCGCCAAACAGGCCAACGGTGGCGCCGTGCTGGTGCTCGACCGGTTGGGCATCAACCCCGAGGTCTACCGCCGATGTGGTCTCGACGCGGGCACGGCGGTGCGTCAGGCTCGGCGCAATCCGCACCTGCTCGAACGTCGGCAACGCTGCTTCGCGCCGATGTGGTCGTTTTTCGGCGAGCACGGCCTCGACGGCACGCTCGCTCGCCATGCCTGGCAACAGGCTGGCTTCCTTCCCGAAGGCGACCCACGATGACGGCCCGTGGTCGGTTCGATCCCACTGGCAAGGTCGGTGTCGTCACCGGCGCATACGATGCGAGGGTCTCCATGGCGGCCATGCTCGTGTCTCGTTCGCGTCGATGAGGGCCGGGGCCGCCGAGCGAAAGGACGCGCCGGATGTCTGAGGACCGCCCGCACCGCGCCGGTTGGTACACCGCTTTCGGCACGGCCATGTCACGGCCGGTCAGTGTTGGGCGTGCCGCGGGGGCCCTTACCTCGAGCCTTCCCGGGCAGAGCTCGCAGGAGCGCCTGCGCCGAGCGGTGCGGGGACGGGTCGTGCTCGTCACCGGCGCATCGTCAGGGATCGGCAAGGCCACCGCGATCCGGCTTGGATCGGCCGGGGCGGTCGTGCTGCTGGTGGCGCGCGACGCACCACGACTCGACGACGTGCGCGCCACGATCGAGGCCCTTGGTGGCACGGTCCGCGTGTACCGGTGCGATCTCGCCGATCTCGACGCGGTTGACGACCTCGCCGACGAGGTGGTAGCCGAACACGGCGCCGTCGACGTGCTGATCAACAACGCCGGTATCTCGATCCGCCGTCGCGCGGAGCTGTCGCGCGAGCGCTTCCGCGACTTCGAGCGGCCGATGCACGTGAACTACTTCGCGGCGATCCGGTTGACGATGGGGCTGCTGCCCTCGATGCGCGCTCAGCGGCGCGGCCACGTCATCAACGTCACATCTGCCGCCGTGCAGGTGCGCGTCGCACGGTTCTCCGGATACGTCGCATCGAAGCTCGCGTTGGAGGGCTGGTCGGACTCCGTCCAGGCTGAGTTGGTGGGCGACGGCATCCGGTTCACCAACGTCCGAATGCCGCTGGTGCGCACGCCGATGATCGAGCCCACGCACGCCTTCGCAAAGTTGCCGTCGCTCTCGGCGGACGAAGCCGCAGACATGATCGTGCGTGCGGTGGTGCACCGGCCGCGGCGGGTCGGTCCCGCATATGGGTACCTGGCGTCGCTCGGTGCGGCGATGAGCCCGCGCGGCATGGATCTCGTGCGCAGCCGAGCCGATCGCCGCCCGCCGTCGCTGAGCGCACTGCGTGGCGCGTCCTCGCGTCCTGGCGGGACGCGGTCGAGATCGACGCCGCAAGGACAGTGACGTCACCTGCGCACGTTCGTTGCTGAAATCGCTGACTGAAGATTCCATGCGGCAATCATCGGAGGTTGACCAGCGTCAAGGTCAAGCGCAGCCACCCCAAGGTACCGACCTGGACCAATGCTCACACGGAGGCTGTCCGAGTAGACCATCGTCGACCGGGCGGACGGGAGCGGACCGGCACACATTGCTAGGAGTAGATACGGGCTTCCTCGAGAGCTATCGCGATCGCATCGGCTGGGTACTTGGCGGTGTGATCACCGCCGTGTAGTTGCCAATAGAAGTCATTGACGACCGTCGCGATCTCTGCGTACCGGACGATGGTGTCGGCAAGCCGGCCGGTGAGGTGCGCGGCCCGGCCGGCTTGGCCGCAGCGTCGGACGTAGTCGTTGCGCTCCTGCGGTCCCTCGCAGCGGACAAGCGTGCCGACGATGGTGTTGACCAGCGCCATGGCGCAGTAGGCGAGGTCGTGATCGCGGGCAAGTGCGACGAAGCGTCGTTCCGCACTGGTGAGCTGGAAGCGTCGCGCCGTTGCCAGACCGAAGTCCGAAAGGTAGATCCGGTGACCGTCTGTTAGCACGTTGTCGAAATGTGCATCGAAGTGAGACATGCCCTCCGAGCGCATGTGGGCAACCGCCGCGAACAGCTGCTGATCGACGAGCATCACTGCTGTCTCAGCCTGCGCGGACCCGGCAGTGAGTTGGTCGGTCAACCAGCGGCGAAGCACGAACGGAACGTGTTCGAGGAACAACGCAACCACGGTGCTCGACTCAGCAAGCGCCCGCAATCGTGTCTCGACGGCGATCGAGTTGCCCCAGAACTGGACGGCGCGATCGGTGTCAGCGGTATAGGTCGCAGCCTCGGAGGACATCGGCTGCGGCAGTTCTCGCCAGTGATACAGAAGTGGGAAGTTGGCGCACGCCCTGTTGAGCACCCAGTCGCTAGCCGATTGGTGGGTAGCTACCTCGCGCCACGCATTGAAACCGGCGGAGCCCTCACCGACGCCGTACTGGTACCAGGTTGGCAGATCGAACAGATTCGCCGTGCACCCCGATCCAGCGGCACGTTCCAGTTCCGTGATGCGGACCAGCTTCACAAAAACAGGCTTACCTGCGATTCGGATCGCCTGCGTCGACCCGCCGATGCCAACTCTTGGCCGGGCGCGCTGACCCAGTAGGTCGATCAGCTCGGAGTCCGACATCGAGCCCAGCGCTGCCCTCACCAAGGTGTGACCAGCCACGCGGTCTTCGTACGAGCTCATCAACTCAACGATGCCATGACCTGCGCGGCTGCTTGGCGAAGCCGGCATTCACTACGACGGCACGCTGGACGCTCTCGTCCCGTCGACCGCAGGAAGTGTTCTCGACGTCGGCTGCGGCGACGGCTTCCTGGCCGCACGACTGTCAGCGGATCGCAACACTGCACCACCTCCCGGACACTCGAATCGGGTTGCAGCGCCTGAGCGCCCTGGTGGCGGACTCAGCTGGTGCGCTTGGCGAGGATCTGCTCGCGCAGGATATCGGCGTGTCCGGCGTGCTGAGCGAGTTCTCGCAGCACCTGGAGGTAGAGCGCCCACACCGTGCGTTCGCCTCGACCGTCGATGGAGTCGTCCAGCTTCACCGTCGCCATGGCGGCTCGTGATGCGTTGCAACGGCGTCGGTGTGCCTCGCGCACTGACACTATGGTGTCCGAGCTGGTGAGCGTGAAGGACCGGTCCGGGGCGCTCGCGATGCCGATCTGTTGGTAGGTGCGACCGGTGACGGCTTGGTCGAACCAGACGCCCTCGACGTAGGTGACGTGCTTGAGTAGACCGAGCAGGGTGGTCTTGGACGGGACGAGGTGCATTCGTGCCTGCTCCTCGGTCAGGTCCTCCAGACTGGCGTGCAGCGCGCTTCGATACTCGTCGAGTAGCTCGTCGAAGCGGCTCCGGAGTTCATCGGTCCAGACGACAGCGGGACGTTGTGACATCGCCCGATTCTGCCATCCCGGCGGCTCCGACCGGTTGCGAAGGCGCCCACCTCCACTCCAGTCACACCTCTGGCCCACCCAACTCGCTGGCTGCCGACACCGCTGACGACGCCGCTGACCAATAACGTCCAGGCAGCCGATCGGCGGATCCCGGCGCGGGACGAGATGGCTTCGGGTTGTCGGTTGCCGCGGCTAGTGGTGTGTCTCCTAAATAGCTAGAGACTTTGGGATAAGCTCTATGAGTGATGACGCCTGCTGCCGCTTTGTTGATTTCCGATGGCCAGCGTGAGGCGCTGGAGGTGATCGCGAAGTCGCAGA
>JBPCOE010000045.1:0-8033 GCA_051000605.1 Jatrophihabitans sp. | reverse complement strand
TCAAGAGCTGGCTGCAAGGCACCCACCGCGGTGTGTCCGGCGAACATCTGCAGGTCTACCTAGACGAGTACACCTTCCGCTTCAACCGACGACGCACGCCGATGGCCGCATTCCAGACCCTGCTCGGGCTGCAGAGCCAGCAGCAGCCGGCCACCTACCGCAGCATCGTCGCGGCCGGCCCGGGCGCCGAGAACCAAGCGGAGCTAACCGGATAAGCATGACGCCGAATATGCGTTGCGAAGCTCGCATCCGCACCACTGATATGCGCTGCGGCCTTTGTCACATAGTCGGCCCAAGCGACGGGGACCACCTGGCGCAGCGTCGCCGCTCGCAACCCGAGTGTCGACCGCGCGAAGTAAGTTCGTTACAGCGGATTCCGGTGACGGTGTACTAGGGGCAGAACGGCGAGTGACGGATGTTGGCGGCGCGGGAATTATCTGGACCCCAGCTCGCGAGGAGCTGAGGGCGCTGCTGCACGACCTGCACGCCGACGCAGCCGACCTGTATGCCCAGGCAGTCGAGGCACTGGGGGGCGCCCCTCTTTCGCGACCGCGCCTGATGATTGGGTCTCACTGCGTTCGCGAACTCGTTCCGACGCTGTTAGAGGTTCAGCAGATCGTGAAACCACCGCGCGCAAACGATTCACGGGCGGCAAAAGAGCTCTCAGTCGCTTGGACCGCCTACGGGCTGCGGATGGAGCCCGAAGTCGATGAGGCCAACTATGTCGACGGCGACCTGCGACCGTTGCCGCACGGGGTCTATGTCGCCGCGCGCGTGACCGCAGCGGCCGGCACACAAGGAGGCCAGAACGCGAGAGTGATCACCGCGCTCCTCGCACTCGGACAGGAATCCAACATCAACACCGCCCCGCTTCGCCGACTTCATAAGACCATCCAGCAGTTCACGTCGTGGAGCCATCGGCGCGACTACAGCAAACCGCTGGGGACCTTGCCCACTGTTGACGAGGTTGAGGCGCAGCTTCGGGTGATCGAGGAGGCGCTCTTGACGCGGTTCGCGAACCGAGCCGACAGGGTCAGCGCGCTGCGCGAGCAACTGCGGCGGGCTAACCATCGGGGGGAGCAGGTCTAGTGGCAGAGACATGGAGTAAGCCAACGCAAGCGGAGGTCGACGGTGTGCTGGCCTCCATCGCCGACCTGTCCCTTCGGAGCCTGTTCTTTAGCGAACTTGAAAACCCCGAGTGGCTCGAACCATTGGCGGCGCTCGGCGTGTTTGTAAGTCCGCCCGAACCGCAGGTCGATTCCGAGGGCATCGAGCGGGTTTTGCCGTGGCCGGAGGGTGACTACCTGGTCAGGATCGCTAACGACCGACCGGATGACGTCGTTACGATCCTTCAGGCGGTTGCTGAGTCGCGTAATCCGTGGGTTCAGCGGACGGTCATCAGCGCCGCCATGAAGTTGCCGAGTAATCGGGCGAAACACCTCGCCAGGCCGATCGCCAAGATCGTCGCTAGTGCTTCGGGCTGGTTGAACGTCGAGGATGTGTTCGCCATCGCCGCTGCGTACTCCGAGGCTGGCGAAGTCGATAGCGTCAAGCTCCTCGTGAATACGCTATTCGAGCCCAAGGCCGGTCCTGAGGAGCCGATGGCCTTCGGGACCCGAATCCGCGTCGACAGCGCTATCGACGATTACTTCTACACCGAGCTCTTGCCGCGCTCCGTGCCGCTGCTAACGCAGTTTGACGACCTCGACGGGCTGAAAATGGTGGCTGGCTGGCTCCAGCAGGCGGCCAGGATTCAGGACGGGTCACGACCGGACCGTCCGGACTACGACGCGAGTACCGTCTGGCGGGCGAGCATCGCCCCGCACGGTCAAAACGCGGGCCTGCATGAACTGTCAGATTCGCTCATCGATGCCGTGCGGGATACAGCCTTCGACCTTGGACGCCTGGGGGAACAGACAAAGGTCGTCGAGTTCCTCAACGGCGCAAGGCCGTTCGTGATGCGCCGAATCGGGGTTGAGGTGGCCGCTCAGTTAGTCGGCGAGCAAGCGCCAGCCGAGTTGCTGCCGCTGTGCGAATCACTGCTGGTCGATCCGGCCTTAATGGGGATTGGTTCGCGGCCCGAGTACGTCCATCTTGCGCTGGCCGCGCTTCCTCGGTTGACTCCCGAACAGCGGAACGCCTGGGCCACCTTCGTCATGGACGGCTCCTGGCAAGGCACCGACGAGGATATGCGCCGCATCACAGCGTGGGGCGACCGAAGCGCCGACGATGTGACCGAAGATGAGGTTGCCGAGACTCGGCAACACTTACTGCACCGCTTCTTGCAGCCGTTGAAGGATGCGCTGCCCTCACCCCTCGCCGCCGAACTCGTCAGGCTTGAAGCGCAGCACGGCGCCATCGAGCACGCGGAGTTTGGCAGCTACATGGAGTCGTTCACCGGCCCCAACAGCCCCAAGCCTCGAGACGAGCTTGCGGCCATGTCGCCAGAGGAGTTGGCGACGTTCCTTCGTACCTGGCAACCGGCCGGCGACCATCACTTCGGCCCATCGGTGGACGGTCTTGCACGCGTGCTCGAAGAGGTGGCCGAGAGCGACCCAGAGCTAGTAGCCGCCTTCGCCGACCAGTTGACGACGCTTGGGCGTTCATACGTCCGCGCAGCCTTGGCGGGCTGGGCCAAGGCGATACCGAATGGCTATTTGCCGTCCCCTGCGGTGTGGGACATGGTGCGTGACGTCGTCGGTCAAGGTGACGACGGCTCAGACGATTTGACGCAGCGCGACTATGACGCCGACGATCCGGTCTGGCGTTGGGCGCAGCGCAACGTAGTTGACCTGATCTCAACCAGTTTGGACGCGGCGCCAAGGCCGGTGCCAAGAAACACGATCGCGCAGCTTTGGACACTGTTGAAGCCGCTGACCAACCATGCTGATCCCACGCCAGAGCATGAAGCCCGTTACGGCGGCGACAACATGGACCCCTTGATGCTGTCGCTGAATACGACGCGTCCCGCCGCTCTACGCGCCGCGATACGGCTTGCAGCGGCCAGTCACGACAGCCCAGAACCTGGCAACCCAGATGCCACTGAGGCAGACATTCTGCAAGCGGTCGCTAGTCATGTCGACGTCTTCGCCGATCCGAGCCTTGCCGTCGCCGCCGTAGTAGGCGAAGGCATCGGCAAGATGTGGGGCATCGACCCAGGTTGGGTAGATTCGCGAGCCAGTGAGCTCTTCTCGGTCCTTGATTCGGATGACGCCCGCCGGGCTCGCGCTGATGTGATCGTCTCGGTAGCACTACGGGTCTACCAACCGGGCAGAGTGTTCATCGAACTCATCCGTCCGGCGTTGGCGCAGATTCTGTCGACTGACTACAAGCTGTTGACCCATACGGCCGGATGGCGTGAACGCCGGACTACGGTCAACGCTGCTGCCCAACACATTGTGGCGGCCTACCTACTGCAGGTTGTCCAGCAGGATGACCCGCAGTTGCAGCAGCTGTTCTTAGACGGAGCTGACGACGATATCCGAGCGGAGGCACTCGGACACATTGGTTGGCAGATCATGCGAACGGCGATGGACGACGCGGCCAGCACGATCCCGCAGGAATACCTAGATCGAGCCCAGGGGTTGATCGAGTGGCGCGCAAACGAGATACGAGCGGGACGCGCATCTGCCCGAGAACTCGCACAGTTTCACTGGTGGGCGCAGTCTGGCGTCTTCAGCCCAGCGTGGTGGCTTCCAATCGTCCTTCTCGCGTCAGACAGCGCTGACCGCAAATCAACACGCATGATGGGTAAACCCCTGGCGGACGCTGCTGCCGAGGAACCGGCCTTCGCGATTGAAGCGTTCGAGAAGCTGTACGGCAGTGTCGAGCGAGACTGGCGAAGCTACGACCTCATTCAGAACGCTCCGCGATTACTGGCTGAAGCCTCCCGCAGCGGGAATGCCGAGGCGATCGCGGGAGCCGACCGCATTAAAGACGTCCTCGGACGTCACGGGCATTTTCAGGCACTGCAAGAGCTAGAACAACTCCTTGCTGCCGACACCTCGGATGAGAACTGATCGATTAGGCAGCGAGTCAACCGAACCGGGTCCGAGCCGATCGCTGAGCTCCGGTTCGGTTGACGGTCACACCTAGCGATCCATCTGTGCACGCCTCATCGAGGCTGGCGTGCTCGATATCGACGGATACCGCGCGGCCAGCAGACGCTTTCCGCAGAGCCGGTCACGATCCAGACCCGAACGTCGAGGCGACTGGTGTTGCCTACGCGACTTCCCCACCATCATCGGCGCGCGGAACTATCCGCACAACCAACTCAGCATCCAGCGCGGTAGCCAGTCGTTTTAGCATCGGCAAGTTCGGTACCGCTCCCCCCTCGAGCCGCGCCACGGTGGACTGAGACATTGCCGCAGCCTTCGCCAACTCGATCTGACTCCAGCCGCGGCTCACCCGAAGCCGGCGCACCGCACGGCTGAGCTCGTGAGCCTGGCGGGCAGCGTCGTAAGCCGGCTTGGCCGCAGACTCAGTCATGCGCCGGTCCCGGATCAGTGCCCAGCTGCTTCGGTCAGCCATCCGTCGCCCCTCCAGCGACTCGCCCCTCAACTTCCATCCTGCAGGCCTTCGCCCCGCCCACTCGAACCCTCGCCAGACTTTCGGCCGATTGTTCATGAGTTTCCATCAGTAGCGCCTGCCGCGCTTCCTGATCGTTCTATTTTCAGCGCGTGCCGTGCCTGCCAAACGCCAGCAAACAAGCCATGTGAAGTAAGTGTTTGCGGACTAGCTGCGCACTGAATTCGAAAACCGGTGTATCGAACATGATCACAAAATCTGACGCAGCCCAGCAAAAACGGGGCCTGGAAGGTGGTGGGCGATACTGGGATCGAACCAGTGACCCCTGCCGTGTGAAGGCAGTGCTCTCCCGCTGAGCTAATCGCCCGGGACGTACCGGCGCACGGTCACCCATGCAAGCTGCCTGGCAAGATTACACGGGCGGACAGAACCGGATAGGTCCGCGCGCGCGGACGTAGTCTGGCGCGATGTACGTGCCGAACTTCAACGCGATCGACGACGATGCCGCGATCCGCGAAATGGTAGCGGCGATAGGCACTGCCGAGTTCGTGACGGTGGGCTGCGACGGCTATCCACAAGCCACGCTGCTGCCGATCATGTGGCACGAGAACACCGTGATCGCGCACCTCGCTCGGGCGAATCCGCAGTGGCGGGGAATCACCGACGACCAACCGGCGCTGTTGATCTGCGGCGGCGCGCAGTCCTATGTCAGCCCGGCCTGGTACGCGGCGAAGGCCGAGCACGGGCGGGTGGTGCCGACCTGGAACTACTCCTCGGTGCACCTTCGCGGCACGGTCCGCGTGCACCACGAAATCGAATGGCTCCGCTGTGCCGTCACCGAGCTGACGGAACGACAGGAGAACGGCAGAGCTGCCCCATGGCAGGTGAGCGACGCTCCCGCAGCGTTCATCACCGGCCAGTTGCACGGGATAGTCGGTCTGGAGATCACGCTCGAGCGGGTGACGGGCAAGGCCAAACTGAGCCAGAACCGCTCCGTCACTGACCGGCAAGGCGTCATCGACGGCTTGCGAAACGAATCAGGTGACGCCGCGGTGGCCGAGGCCATGGCCAAGCAACTCTGAGCTGAGCGCAGGACCCGGCACGGCGGCGACGGGAGCCTCGACACCACGACGCGCCGGGGAGGCTTCCTGCTTTCAACCCGGCGACCTTTCCGCAGGTGCGAAGTCTTCCGGCAGGAGGGCCCGCAAATGCGCACAGTCGATTGCGCCGCGTAGACGCTCGTAGATCCGGACCACGGGGCCGACAACGCTTCGTGCTACACGTAACACGCCTCGAAGATGCGGATGTGTAGAACATGCGGATCGACTCGGCCCAGTTGATTCGCCGTAACCGCACAGTTAGGGTGAGACCTACTAATCCGGCTCTCAACCCGTCGCGACGAGATCGCGACCGTTCCATTACGAGTCGCGAACATACCCTGTGGTCTGGTTACCCAGCGTCTTGGCGTGGGGAAGTCTGGCCCCTGCCGGACGTCGGCCGAGAGGAAGTCGTATGACGACAACGCGTGAGTCCGGATCGACCAACGGCGCGCCGAGCGGTCCGTATCGCCCCATGCCATTTGCCCGCACCAGCGAAGCGCCGCCCGCAGAGATCGACAGCGAGCGCGGAATGGGTCGACGCCGCTTCCTCACCTGGGCGATCGCAGCCCCGACGTTGATGGTCGGTACGTCGCTCATCCCGGGCCTGAGCAAGCCGCAGAGCGCCGACGCGGCGATTCCTGCGGTCCCGGAACCTGCCGATCTCTTCGACCTCGGTGATTTGCAGAACCTCGCCGCGCTGCCGACGTCGAACCTGATCACGATCACCATCGGCACCGACGGCGTCGCGACCTTCGCCTTGCCGCGTGCCGAGGTCGGTCAGGGCATCACGACGTCCACCTCGATGATCATCGCCGAAGAGCTTGACATGCCGGTGTCGCAGGTCAACGTCACGCTCGCCGACGCGCGCCCGGAGCTGCTGTTCAACCAGCTCACCGGCGGCTCGAACACCACGACGTCCACCTACACCGCCATCCGCACTGCAGCTGCGCACACCCGGGCTCGCCTCGTCGACGCCGCGGCCGCGAAGTGGGGCGTGGATGCCTCGACGCTGACCACTAGCGACGGCAAGGTCACGAGTAAGTCCGGCAAGTCCGCAACCTACGGTTCGCTGACGACTGCCGCCGCCGCTTCGAAATCGTCGCTGCTCAGCGCGCAGCTCAAGCCGACCTCGCAGTTCACGGTCATCGGCAAGCCGCACAATCGCGTCGACGCGCTCGAGGCCGTGACCGGTAAGAAGGTCTTCACCCAGGACCTCAAGGTCCCCAACGCGTTGCCGACGATGGTGGCTCGGCCGCCGACGATCAACGGCACGCCCAAATCGGTGCAGAACCTGTCCGCAGTGAAGGCGATGCCCGGCATCACCGACGTCGCCATGATCTCAACCGGTGTCGCCGTCCGCGGCGCGACGTTCGGCCAGTGCATCGACGCGATCCGCGCGCTGAAGATCACCTGGAACGCCGGCACCGAGGACGGCAAGTCCGACGACAGCGTCTTCGGCGAACTCGCCAACGCCGAGATCCCGCTCCTCGTACCCTCCTTGCCGTTGCTGGCGAAGACGGTCGAAGGCAAGTTCAAGTTCAACTTCCGCAGCAACAGCCCGCTCGAGTCCGGCTCGGCCGTCGCGTCGTACACGAACGACGGCGTCGAGGTGTGGAGCCCCCTGAAGGTGCCGATCGTGTGTCAATCCGACATCTCCAAGAAGTACGGCATCCCCGTCGACAAGGTGAAGGTGCACGTCGTCACCTCGGGTGGCTCGTTCGGCCGGCACCTGTTCAGCGACACCGCTCTCGAAGCGGTCGAGGCTTCGAAGGCGTTCGGCAAGCCTGTGCGCCTGATGTGGAGCCGCACCGACGACTTCCGCCAGGGCCGCACTCACCCGGCCTGCACGTCGCGGGTGCGCGCCACGTACCTGCTCGGCAATGTGCTCACCTACGAGCAGCGCCACACCAGCGTCTCGACAGACTTCACCCACGGACTCGGCGAGATGCTCACCGCGCTCTCGGCCCGACTGCCCGCCGGCAACTTCACGTTCGCGCAGTCGATCTTCGAGCTGACTCAGACCGTCTCGTACAACTACGGCGTCACGACGCAGTTGCTCAACGAGGTCGACATGGGCTTCAACACCGGCAGCATGCGCAATATCTACTCCCCCGACGCCCGCACCGCGCAGGAGCTGATCACCGACCAATTGGCCAAGGTGGCCGGTCAGGACCCGTACAAGTTCCGCCGGTCCTACATCAAGCGCGCTCGGGGCCGGGCGGTTTTGGACAAGGTCGCTCAGGTCGGCAACTGGGGCCGACCGATGCCGGCAGGCACGGCTCAGGGCATCGCCGTCCACAACGAGTACAAGGGTTGGGCCGCCTGCCTGGTCGAGATCGACACCCGTCCGGCCGAGACAAACCGTAAGATCGAGAAGGCCTACACCGGACCCCGTGTTACCAAGGT
>JBPCOE010000023.1:0-26478 GCA_051000605.1 Jatrophihabitans sp. | reverse complement strand
GGTCGCCGAAAAGCTCAACGAGCTGACGCCGGGGGATCACGAGAAGCGTTCGGCGCTGTTCAACTCCGGCGCCGAGGCGGTCGAGAACGCGGTCAAGATCGCGCGGTCGTACACCGGCCGGCCCGCTGTGATCGCGTTCGAGCACGCCTACCACGGGCGGACGAACCTGACGATGTCGCTGACAGCCAAGAACATGCCCTACAAGCACCGGTTCGGGCCGTTCGCCGGCGAGATCTATCGGGTGCCGATGGCCTACCCGTTCCGTTGGCCGACCGGCCCCGAACGGTGCGCGGACGAGGCGTTCGAGCAGTTCGTCTCGCTGGTCCATGCCCAGGTCGGCGAGGACAACACCGCAGCCGTGATCATTGAGCCGATCCAGGGCGAGGGCGGCTTCGTCGTTCCCGCGCCGGGGTTCCTGGCCCGAGTCGCGGCGTGGTGTGCCGGGCACGGCATCGTGTTCGTCGCCGACGAGATCCAGACCGGCTTCTGCCGCACCGGTGACTGGTTCGCTTGCGAGGCCGAGGGTGTCGTGCCCGACCTGATTACGACCGCCAAGGGCATCGCGGGCGGTCTGCCCCTCGCCGGCGTCACCGGCCGCGCCGAGCTGATGGACTCCGTCCACACCGGTGGGCTCGGCGGGACGTTCGGCGGTAACCCGGTCGCCTGCGCCGCGGCGCTCGCCGCGATCGAGACGATGCAGGTGGACGATTTGTGCGCCGCCGCACGACGGATCGAATCGGTCATGCGGCCACGGTTGGCAGCGCTGGCCGCCAAGCACCCTGCGATCGGGGAGGTCCGCGGGCGCGGCGCGATGCTCGCGATCGAACTCGTCGAGCCCGGCACGACCGAACCCGACCCGGCGGTCACCGCCGCGATCGTCGGCTTCTGCCACCGCGAGGGCCTGATCGCGCTCACCGCCGGCACCTACGGAAACGTCCTGCGCTTCCTGCCGCCGCTGGTTATCGGCGATGACCTGCTCGACGAGGGTCTCGGGATCCTCGAGCGGGCGTTCGCCGCCGCTGGGTGAGCCTGGCGCCGCCGGACGCGTCGTCCACGGATGGGCCGCGAACAGTCGTCCACGGATGGGCCGCGAACAGGTGGGTGGCAGGATCGCGATTCTAGGTAAACGCATGGACGGAGTCGCAATGGACACCACGCCGATCGGGCAGCTCGGAGTGCTCTCCGTGGCGACCCGCGGCGACGCCGGCCCCGGCGAAGTCGTCATCTCGTTGCGCGGCTCGACGGAGACGTATCTCGCGTGGTCGGACGAACCGCTGGCCCGCGGCGTCCAGGTCGTGGTGACCGACGCGCGTGGCCCGCGCACGCTGCAGGTCGAATCCTGTGACGACCTCGACGATTGAAGATCGACTTTCGCGAGCTCACGGCGGACACTGACGGGCAACGATGTATCGAGGGGACTCACATGTTCGGCTACCACGTTCCGGCGCCTGACGAGGCGATGCTCATCTCCGGCGGGAAGAACCGCGGCACCACCCCGTTCCGGGTGGTCACCGGTCACGGCTCGTTCGTGCTGCCGTTCTTCCGGAAAGTTCGGTTCCTGACCCTGTCGATGGCCGAGGCCGAGGTCGAGGAGCGCTGCGTCACCAAGCAGGGCATCACCCTCAACGTCCGCGCCGTCATTGCCTTCAAGGTCGGCAACGACCCGGAGAGCGTGGTCAACGCCGGCACGCGGTTCCTGTCCGACCAGAACCAGATGTCGATCTTGACCGGACGCATCTTCGCCGGCCACCTGCGCTCGATCATCGGGTCGATGACGGTCGAGGAGATCGTGACCGAGCGGCAGAAGCTGGCTACCGAGGTACTCGACGGGTCGAAGGAGGAGATGGCCCGCATCGGTCTCATGGTCGACGCCCTGCAGATCCAGTCGATCGACGACGGCAACCTCGGTTACATCCAGGCGATGGCCGCGCCGCACAACGCGACGATCCAGCAGCAGGCGCATATCGCGGAGTCCCAGTCACGTCAGCTCGCGGCTCAGGCCGAGCAGGATTCCCTGCGCAAGCAGGCCGAGTACGGCCGGCAGACCGCGATCGTGCAGGCGCAGTACAAGGCCGAGGTCGACAAGGCGCAGGCCGACGCCGGGCAGGCCGGCCCGCTCGCGGCAGCCCAGGCGCAACGCGAGGTGCTGAAGGCCCAGACCGAGCTCGCCGAGCGCAACGCCGAACTGCGTCAACAGCAGCTGGTCGCCGAGGTGGTGAAGCCGGCCGAAGCCGAGGCGGAAAAGGTGCGCGTGCTGGCCGTGGCCGACGCTGAGCGCACTCGTATCCAGGCGGCCGCGGCAGCGTCGCACAACCGGGTTGCACTCGACCGCATGCTCATCGATCAGCTACCGCTGATCGTGCGCGAGGCGTCCGCCGGACTCAACGGCGCGAACGTCAACATCCTCAACGGCGCCACCGGTCTCGGCGAGATGGCCGCGAGTCTCGTCGGGCAGGGACTCACGATCTTCGAGTCCATCCGCGGAAACCTCGGTCAGACCGACGCCGAGGACGATGACGAGGCGCCGCCGCAGCTCGAAGGAGGCCAGCGCACCAGCTGAGCTGTCGCCCGGGGTCGCCCAACGCGGCCTCGGATTATCGCGTCGCACGCCTTTCGGCTGACGGACGGGTCCGCACCGGATCGGGTCAGCTACGACGTGGCGTTCCATTCGTAGGGTTCCATGTCACGCAGGACGCGCCGACGGCGATTACGCGGCAGGAGGTCGATGTAGAGCTGGCCAGCAAGGTGCGCCGTTTCGTGCTGTAGGCAGCGCGCGAAGTAGCCCGTGCCGGTGACCTCGACCGGCGCCGCGTTGCGGTCCACGCCGCGCACTGTCGCCTGCGCGGCTCGCGCGACCTCGTGATAGGGCCCGGGCACCGACAGGCAGCCCTCGTCGGACACGACCTGGTCACCCGAGGTCTCGATCGACGGGTTGATGACATGCCCTCGGTGCCTCGCGCCATCTTCGTCCAGGCAGTCGTAGACGAACACCGCCAGCCCTACCCCGACCTGCGGCGCAGCCAGGCCGACGCCGTTCGCGACGTCCATCGACGCCATCATGTCGTCTACGAGCCCGACCAAGGCGTGATCGAACGTACGCACTTGTTCGGTCGGCTTGGCGAGGATCGGGGCACCGACGACGACAATCTGGCGCGGCCGTCCGGTCATGCTGCCCCCGCATGAGGGCCGCGGTGTGGACTCAGCTGACGCAGCGACGCGACGTCCTGGCGCGCCGGCACGGCGCCGAAATCTCCGCGCAGCTGTGCGGCATGGGCGACGATCTGTGCCGGTGATCCGCACCCAGCCCGGGGTAGCGGCCGAGCGCAAGGCGAGCTCTGCGTCAGGCGACCAGCAGACGTTGCCTGGGCACACATAGAGCGCTGTGTTGACACGGCGACCAGTATCTCGTAGCTCGGTCGACGATTGGCCGCAGCGCCGCGCATCGCGCTGAATGTCGTTGCGCAGTGTTTCTCCTGTGACCGCCGCGCGACGATCACAGGGCGCTGTCGACTGCTGCGCTGATCGCGGCATATGAGTCGAACGTTGCCAGCGTGTCGTCGTCAAACGAGACGCCGAATTCCTCCTCTACGACGGTCAGCAATGTGATCGACGCCAACGAGTCCCATTCGTCGTAATCGGCCCGCACCAGCCCGGGGCCCTCAGCTGGATCGAGCGACGGAAACACTAATGCGAAACAGTCCCGCAGACGATCATCGACGCTCACTCTGGATCCTCGCTCCGTGTTGTGTCGCCGTGACCGACAACCTTGACATTATGGGTCGAGCAATGCGACACGAGCGCGTCCGGGCGTAACGTTCGGTCGGGCGAGACCGCGCCTACGGAGTCGAGAAAGACGGCTATCGGCCGATTGCGGTTGGTCTCGCGGAAGCGCAGCTCGATCGACGTCACGCCATAGACCGTCGCCAGAGCGTGCAACACGTGATGTTCGATGCGGCGGGTGAAAGCGCGACAACTCAACACCCACGCATCCACCACGAGCCGGGACCCGTCTAACTGTCCGGCGAGAACAGAGATTGTGCCGAGACGGCCAAATCGATCGGCGTAGTCGACCGTTATGACGACTCCGTCGCGTCGATCGACCAGCCCTTGCCACGAGCGCGCATCGTGCCGGATACCGTTGAGGTTGAATTGGTTGGTCTTGTTGATGAGTTCGAGCGCTCGCTCGTCCTGCGGGCGCGGATTGACATCTATTGTGATCGTTGCTTCGAGGCCGCTGAGAAACTCAGCGTCATCGCCTGCTGCATCACGTTGTCCGGCCATTGAAGCGTTCGACCGAATGCTGTCGAGCCGTAACGCATCGACGCCGCCGCCCGCGTCTCGCCAGAACAGGTGCCGGAGCTCCGCGAACGCCGAAATTGCGGCGTCGGGATCGTTCGTCGGGAACTGGATGGTCGTGATGTCGGGGTGCGAACTTTCGATTTCCGCCAGCTCGCGTGGATTGTCGTCGACCACCACCACGTCCTGAGCGCCGATGTTCCACGCCCGGAGGATCTGATCGACACTGCCGGACTTGGCGTCCCAGCTGGTGACGACTGGAAAGAACCGATCAGACGCTACGAGTAGATCTGCGCGCGCGAGTGCCTGCGTCACGGGCAGTTCGTCGTTCTTGCTGCAGATCGCCAGTAGTACGCCCTCGCGAGCGAGAGTGGCGAGGAGTTGCTGGTACACGACGTGAATCTGGCTTCCGGCGTCGAGATCCCAGCTGACCTTCTCCGATCCGATCTCGCCGACGAGCCCACGCCACACGGTGTCATCGAGATCCGTGATCAGACCTTTTTTCGCTGGTCGCGGAAACAACAGAGCGCTGGCCGTCCGCATGAGGGCCGAAGTCTGGCGAGTCGGCAGAGTATTGCCGTGGAGAAAATCAGCGCGGACGTCGCCTTTGGCGAGGTAGTGCTCGCGACCGCTGGCAACGCGGATCCGCGGGTTGGCAGCCATCTGCTGCGCGAGGTCGGCAAGGAGGGCGTGTAAACGGGCCTCCGCCGGCGAAAGCTGACCAATTCGCGCGCCGAGGGCTGGGGGCACGCCGGTAGTCGGCATAAATACGACAACAGGGCACACCTGCGACAGGCCGGTAATAGCTTGCCCAATTCGCGCCAAACGCTCGTCTGCGCTCATGACGATATCGACCGCATCGGCGCCCCCGCCGGCCGGTCCGCGAAGTGCCATGCGTGGATCGAGATCCGGCCAGTCGAGTATCACCACAGCGCCGTTGACCTCGTCGGCTGCGAGCTGCTTAACGGAGGAAGCAACGTCGCCGTACGTTCCTTCCACGACCTGCGGATTCTCGCCGGGAAGCAGTTCGGTGAGGTATGCGGTCAAGAAGGTCGTCAGGTGCAGTGGCGTAAAGCCACATGCCAATCCCACGGTCGGCGCGCGACTGTCATGCGCTCCATCTCCGCGTTGTGCCCGATTGACGATCCTCAATGCGTCCGCAAGCGTCAGCGGCGGACATTCTGCCGGCGCCGTCATGCCCAACCCCGCGCCGGGCAATACGCGCTGCGGCGCACCTTGAGCGAACAACTGACCGAGGAGCGGCCCAGGTGTCGGCTGGAACGGGACACTAGCGCTCCGCTCCGCTGGGCCAACCCGCTGGCAAGAACGTCGGGGCGAGGCCCGGGCCCATGAGATGGGTGACGGCTGAAGTGCCAAGGCGGTCATCGTGACGCACGAAGGCATCGAGCACGCCGATCAGGCCCGTCATCTGTTCGGTGGTGAAGGCGCAGTGGCCAAGACCGTAGGGCGATCCTTTGCGCGGATCATAGGACGACGGCGGTGCGATGTAGAGCTGCCTGAGCCTGGCGGACTGCTGGTGCACGGCGACCCGGTTGCGCAAGATCGTCTCGTTGGACGAGATCACCACTGGGTCGTACACAGTGTGCATGGTGACGGTCGGAACCCGGAGCGCGCCCGTGGGGTCGCCGGACTTCTCGAGCGCTGCGCGCGCCGCAGGGTCGGCGTCGACAGGCGCGGCGCTGGCCACCGTCTGCGCGTAGGACGCGGAGTCCCCACCGAGCTTGGCCACGACGGCGCCGAGCGCGGCATCTGCGGGTTGGGCGAGGCTGTCGGACTGCGCCGGCTTTCCGCCGAATTGGCGTTCCGCCCCGAACTCGCTTGTGAATCCAGCGGTGATGTACCCGGTCAGGGCCTGGCCGGCTGCGCTGGCGATTGAGCGGGGCGTGCTGCCGGGAAAGTTCATTGTTGTCGGCAGCCCGAGCATGGTGACGAGGTAGACGATCTTCGCGCCGCCGCCATGGGTGGTGTCGGTGGCGGCCTTGGTGATGGCCGAAGTGGCGCGGTTCAGTTCGGTCAGACCCTCCACCACACTCGACCAGCCGTTGACCTTCAGCGAGGGGACCAGCAGCGCCCTGATCGCCACCGCGGCGTCGAGTACGTTGTCGAAGTTCAGGAGCGGGCCGGCCACCACGCCGCACATCGGCGCCGCACCGTCGACCCAGGTCTCGTGCTCGGCGAGCACCTCGGTGATGAGGCCGCCGAGCGACGATCCCCACACGTAGACGTGTTTGGGCCTGCCGACGCGCTGGACGAAACGACGGTAGAGCTGTTCTGCGGCAAGCACTGCGCCGTGTACCGCCCACCCGGCAGACGGATAGGACGATCCAGCAAGCGCGTAGCCCTTGTCGAAGAGCGCCTTGCTGACCGGATCGGAACCATTCCCGAGCTGGTCGCTTTGCGACAGCTCTGGAGACCCCGGGCCGATACCTGTGTCGGCTCGGTACCCGTGCGAGTACAGCAGCAGGGTTCCGTTCCACGATTTCGGCACTCGGTACGCGTAGGTGCTGCCATCCATCTTTCCGGTACACGCCTGGAGGCATGAACTCTGCGGTGACGACGAGCATCCCGCTAGCGCGAGTAGCCCGACCGTCGTCACTGTCACCAACGCGGCCAACAATGACCGGTGGCGACGCATCCCGCCACGGTAGCAATTGCAACGCGCGGTCCGGTTCGCCACCAAGTGTCGTGCCCGCGCCGAGCCGCTCGCATCGTTAGCCTGGGAGTCGCCGCCGTCGAAAACGCGGCGTCCTTGTGCCGGTATCCTGGAGCCTCCGGCGAACCATCCGAAGGGCGTGCTGTGTCTCTCGTCGTGCAGAAGTACGGCGGCTCGTCCGTCGCCGACGCGGAGCGGATCAAGCGGGTCGCCGAGCGCATCGTCGCGACCAAGCGCGACGGCCACGACGTCGCGGTCATCGTGTCTGCCATGGGCGACACCACCGACGAGCTGATCGACCTCGCCGAGCAGATCGTGCCCGTCCCGGGTGGTCGCGAGTTCGACATGCTGCTCACCGCCGGCGAGCGGATCTCGATGGCGCTGCTGGCCATGGCGATCAACTCGCTGGGCTACAAGGCCGAGTCGTTCACCGGCTCGCAGGCCGGCGTGCTGACGACATCCGTGCACGGCAAGGCTCGCATCGTCGACGTCACGCCCGCCCGCATCGAGAACTCCATCGCCGAGGGCAACATCGCGATCGTCGCGGGTTTCCAGGGGTTCTCGAAAGAGACCATGAACATCACCACGCTTGGGCGCGGGGGTTCGGACACCACGGCGGTGGCGATCGCCGCGGCGCTCAAGGCCGACGTCTGCGAGATCTACACCGACGTTGACGGCGTCTACACCGCCGACCCGCGCATCGTTTCGAACGCGAAGAAACTTGAGCGGGTGACGTTCGAGGAGATGCTCGAACTCGCGGCGTGCGGGGCCAAGATCCTGCATCTGCGCAGCGTCGAGTACGCGCGCCGGCACGGGCTGCCGATGCATGTGCGGTCGTCGTTCTCGACCAAGCCCGGCACCATCGTCCAAGGATCGATCGAGGAGTTGACCGTGGAGCAGGCGATCATCAGCGGCGTCGCGCACGACCGCAGCGAGGTCAAGGTGACGGTCGTCAACGTCCCCGACAAGCCGGGGGAGGCGGCCGCGATCTTCCGTGAGCTCGCCGACGCCGAGATCAACATCGACATGATCGTGCAGAACATCTCGACGGGCGGCACCGGCCGAACGGACGTATCGTTCACGCTGCCAGCCACCGACGGCGCCACGGCATTGACCGCGCTCAAGCGGATCCAGGAGCGCATCGGCTTCGAGGATCTGCTCTATGACGACCATGTCGGCAAGCTGTCGCTGATCGGCGCGGGCATGCGCTCGCACCCCGGTGTCTCGGCGCGGTTCTTCACCGCGCTCGCCGACTCCGGCGTCAATGTCGAGATGATCTCGACGTCCGAGATCCGCATCTCGGTCGTCTGCCGCGACACCGAGCTCGACACCGCAGTGCGGGCCGTCCACGACGCGTTCGAACTCGGTTCGGACGACGAGCAGGCCGTCGTATACGGCGGGAGCGGACGATGAGCGAGCGCAGCGAGCGAATCAAGTGGCATGCGGAGCCCTCTGGCGCCCGCCGAGCGCAGCGAGGTGGGCGATGAGGGTCGGCGTGGTCGGAGCCACCGGCCAGGTGGGCGCCGTCATGCGGCGGCTGCTCGCCGAGCGGGCGTTCCCCGTGGACGAGATCCGCTTCTTCGCCTCGGCCCGCTCGGCCGGCGGCACTCTGCCGTGGGAGGGCGTCGACGTCCGCATCGAGGACGCCGCCACGGCCGACCCGTCCGGCCTGGACGTCGCGCTGTTCTCCGCTGGCGCCTCGACCTCGAAGGAGCTCGCGCCGAAGTTCGCCGCCGCGGGTGTGACCGTCGTGGACAACTCCAGCGCCTGGCGCATGGATCCCGACGTCCCGCTCGTCGTCGCCGAAGTCAACGGCGCGGAGGTCCATCGGGCACCGAAGGGCATCATCGCCAACCCGAACTGCACCACCATGGCCGCGATGCCGGTGCTCAAGCCGCTGCACGACGAGGCCGGGCTGACGCGTCTTGTCGTCTCGACGTACCAGGCGGTGTCCGGCGCTGGACTTGCCGGGGTCGACGAGCTCGACGGGCAGATCCGCAAGGTCGCCGACACTGCGAGTTCGCTCACCCACGACGGCGCCTCGGTCGAGTTCCCCGAGCCGGTGAAATTCGTCCGGCCGATCGCGTTCAACGTGCTGCCGCTGGCAGGTTCGATCGTCGACGACGGCGAGTTCGAGACCGACGAGGAGAAGAAGCTGCGCAACGAGTCGCGCAAGATCCTCTCGATCCCTGGGCTTCTCGTTTCGGGCACCTGCGTGCGTGTCCCGGTCTTCACCGGCCACTCGCTCTCGATCAACGCCGAGTTCGAACGCCCGCTGCCGGTCGCGCGAGCGATCGCGTTGTTGGCCGCCGCGCCGGGTGTCGAGCTCAGCGACGTACCGACTCCGCTGCAGGCGGCCGGGCACGACCCGTCCTACGTCGGTCGGGTCCGACAGGATCCGGGCGTGGACGGCGACCGCGGCCTCGCGCTGTTCGTGAGCAGCGACAACCTGCGCAAGGGTGCTGCGCTCAACACCATCCAGATCGCGGAGCTGCTCGGCTGATCAGCCGCGCTTGCCTACCGCGCGCACGCCGAAGGTGGTCGGCGCAGCGAGGCGTTGGCCGACCACCTGGAGGGCCCGGGACTGGGTTGACCAGTATGTGATCAATTCCGCCTCGGCGAACCGCGGCCGCAGCAAATCTAGGATCGCCTGCTCGTCGACGCCGTCGCGCAACACGTGGTACTCGACCATGTCGCGCACGTTCGCCTCGTCGTACGCCCCGCGGCGCCGACGCGCGAAGCTCTTGACACCTTCGACGAGGTCACCGTGCCCGACCCGCCACGCGTAATAGGCACCGCGGTCGGCCGCTAGGTTCGCGCGCGAGCGCCTCGGGTAGTACAGCGGGTCCTGGAACGACAGGAAAGCTCCACCGGCGGCGAGCAGCGGCAGCCAACTTGCGATCGCCGCGAGATAGTCGGGGATGTGGTGCAGGACGGACATGCACAGCACGACGTCGTACTCGTCGTTCCGAGCGTCCAGCGCCTCGCCGGTCTCGTCGAACACGACCCGCGCAGCCGGGTTGTGCGCGTACCGCTGGCGCAGTACGTCTGCGCTGGCGCGGCTCATCTCCGTCACCGTCACGCTCGCACCTGTCGCGAGTACGTGGTCGGTGAACGCCCCGTGCCCGGCGCCGATCTCCAGCACCCGCGCCTGCCCGGTGGCCGCCAGCCGCCCGCCAAGGACGGCGCGGATCGTGCCGACGATACGGTTACGAAGCTGCGGATGGGTCAGATGAGGCGAGCCGATCTCGTAATCGTGGTCGTCGCGGTGTCCGGCGTCCTGCAGATTCATCGGGGCGTCGCTCACGGTGCGGTGTGCCGGGTCGTTTCCGACGTGGATCCTCGCTTGCGTGCGCACAGGATGAGCGTCATCTGCAGCGCCTTGGGGAGCCGTGGCTCGGTTGCGGAGATGGCCCGTGCCAGCCGCGGCCAGGGTCCGAAGTACTGGTGCAGCCCGACCATGTGACGCACGGACCACTCGTAGTCGGCGCCGAACAACTTGGCGAGCGCCTTCTCGGTGTTCATGCGGTAGCTGGTCGGAAATATGTCCGCTACGTCGCGGCCGGGCTGCACTCGGGCCAGCACAGTCGCGTGCCTGGCGTTCGGTACCGCGCGTGCCGCGAGCGACAGCAAAGAATGCCGACTTACGCTGCGAGCCACCACGACCCCTCCCGGCCGAAGAACTCGAGTCAGCTCATCGACGAAAGCACGTGGATCTTCGACATGTTCCAAGACCCAATCGCTCACTGCGACGTCGACACTCGCATCGGCGACGGGCCACCTGCCACCGGCACCGATGCGTCGAAATTCATCGAGATTCCCGTTGTCTTCTCCGTCGTCGTCGACATCGATCCCGATGATCGTTCGGCCCGGTCCGCGAAGGTCGAGGAACGGTCTGTACACGCCGTCGGATGCCCACCACCCTCGACCGCACCCGACGTCCAGCACGGTCTCGGCCTGGTTGGCCAAGGCATGGACGACGGTCATGAATGCAACGCCACTGCTCTGGCCCGCGTCAGCGCGGAACAGCTCGTCCCAGCCGAGGGCGTGCGTCGTCATCGGAGACCCTCCATCATCGTGCGGCCCGGGGGCGCGACGTAGCTCGTTCGTGTGCAGCTCTGTGTTGTCGGTGCCTGTGCGCTGGCGCGCGGATTATTCAGGCATGGGCGTTGGCGGACCGTCGCCGACCCAGCGGAACACCGCGTACCCGTTTCGTACGTTCGCCTCTGTGGCGACCAATTCGTAGTTCGAGTCGCCGAGCAGCGAGACACAGTTGCCGTGGTTCTTGGGAGTCCAGATGTCGTCGAGCAGCAACCATCGCGCCCCGTATACACACGAGAGATCGTGCGTGCCGGTAAACCCCGAGCCGTCGAGCAGCGCGACGTCGAAGTGGGTGATCCCGTGAGTGGCGCGGATCTGCTCGACCGCGTTCGTCGGGACACCCCATTCCTTGAGGTTCCGCAGCTCGAGATCGCGCTTGTACGCGACGGACTCGGCCGCGTTCCGGTCGCCGTGAAGCACGTAATGCCACTCGATCGCCTCGACCTCACTCATGTAAGCGTCCGGGGGCGCCGACGCGGCCTCGCAGGTATGGACGAACGGTTTGTGCGCGTACCGCGTGCGCAATTCCTCCGCGCGGGTGGGCGAGGCCTCGATGCTGAACAGAACCGGCGGGTCGGTCTGGGTCTCGGCGCCAGCGACGAAGGCGCGCGTACTGCCGTCTCCAGTGCCGGCGCCGATCTCGACCATCGTGCGCGTGGAGGACTCGGCGGCGAGCTTCTGGATCCAGGCGGCGAAGTCGTCCCCGATGATCTCGCCGGGCAGTTCAGTCCAGGACCGAGCCAATCGGCGTCGGACCCCACGGGCGATCCGCTCCTTGAGGGATCTGCGAGCATTTGACCCGCGCACTCGGTTCATGCGCAGATTGTAGAGGCAGGCGCACGGCGTGCTTGGCGGCTCTCGCACTCGCACGTGACTGACCCTCCGGCGAGGTTTTGCGGTGAGAGCTCGAGCGTGCGCCGGACCGCCCGATCACGAGGTGAAACGGTCGGCTGAGGGTCCGCCGACCACGCCGAACTACCAGCGCCACGTCCTCGCGTACGCGACATGTATCGTTCGATTCCTACGTAGTTCACCCCGGAATTGCGTCTGGATCTGGGAACGCAGGAAGGGCCGTGAAACTACTGGTCGACGCTGTCGGGTGCGGCCACGGCGGCATCTCGACTTATGTGTCCAATTTGCTGCTCGGCTGGACGGATGAGTTTCCGAACGATGACATCGTCGTCTTGCGCGGGCGCGCGGATCCTTTATTAGACAACCCACGCATCAGGTCAGAAACTCTGTCGGGTTTCGGTCCTGAATTGCTGTCCCGACCGATAGCGCAAACCAATGCGCTCAGACGCCTGCAAAACAGGTTTGACGCCGTATTGAGCGTTCATCCGGCCACATCGCTCCTCCGCCTCAACGTTCCGCACGCCGTCGTTGTCCACGACCTTCGACACGAGCTGCGTCCGGATCAATTCTCTCGGTCGCGCCGAGCTATCCGAAAGCTGAGCTACGGACGCGGATACGCGTTGGCCGGTGGGTTCGTCTGCATCTCGGACAGAACACAAGGTGATCTGCACCGGCTGCACCCGCGCCATGCAGGCAAGCCCGCGACCGTCGTTCATCACGGTGCCGACCACGTATTGGCCTGGCCGCGGGCGCCGATCGAACCATTTGTCATCGGATTCGGCCATCACAGCAATAAGAATGTCGATCTGGTCCTACAGGCCTGGCAAACATTGTGCGCCGATGAAGCGCCACGCTATCGACTCAACATCGTTGGTCTCTCGGAAGCCGCCCGCTCCGCAACTCTCGGGCTCGCTCGCTCCCTCGGTGTCGATGAATCGGTCGTGCTTTCCCCGTATCTCGACGACGAAGACTTTCATGTCTTGATGGCTGGCTGTGCGGCTGTCCTGTTTCCCTCTGACTTCGAAGGATTCGGGTTACCTGTCCTGGAAGCAATGCGGCTTGGCAAGCCGGTTGTCGTCGGCCCGGATGCGGCACTGCGCGAGGTGGCTCAGGAACACGCGACGACCATCGAGAACTTCACCGTCAGCGCGCTTGCTCACGGCATTCGTGCCGCTCTGGCCCAGCCGCCTGGAGCGCTTCGCGAGGCTCACGAATACGCGACGGCGTTCACCTGGGCGCGAACCGCGCGGAGGACACGGAAGTTTCTCGTCACCCTCGAATGACCGACCGGGTCAACCCAGGCGCCCGAAGGTGGTCCCCGCGTTCTCGACGGATCCTGACCTCGTCACTGAGGTGATCGGCCCAGATCGACGGGCTGAGTCTTTTTGCAAGCTGTCGGCTGCCCTCCGACATCTCGACGAGCCGCTCGCCGGACAATGCGCTCGCCCGCGCCAACCCGCCTGCAAGGGCGTCGACGCTGCCACTGGCAATCGTCCAGCCGTTGTAACCGTCTTGAAGCAGATGCGGTGTGGCGCCCACTCCGTCCGAGCAGAGCAAAACCTGTCCTGCGGTCGCCGCCTCATGTACGACGACCCCGTAGAAGTCGATCAGAGAAGGCAGGACCAGACAGGCAGTCTCATGCATCAGCGCAGCAAGTTCCGGGGGCTGGAGGAACCCGTGCATACGGACTCCGGGTAGCGCGGCAAGGTCAGATGCCAAACCGCCGAGACCCACGACATCCAGATCCCATGGTTCTGCCACCTCAGTGCGATACCGCCGCCATGCCTCGCACAGGACCGCGACACCCTTGTAAGCCATCAACCGTCCGGTGAACAGGAACCGCCGGGAGGCCAGCAATTGGTCGCTGGATCGCTGGCCACGGTCGAACAATTCAACGTCGGCCGAGTTCGCGCCACGAATGATCTGTTCCCCGCTGAAACCGAGCCGCCGGGCGAACCACTCGCTGCGTTCGCCGGGCACGAATACGCAGTCGTAAAACGGGCGCAGGTACGCGCGATGCACCAGGCGTCCCAACCACTGCTGTGGAGTCGCCTGCCAAATATTGCTCGAGAACAGTATGCGCAATGCCTTACCTCGTTGGCCGGCCATCACGCTCCGATACTGTGGCTGTCGCCACGATGCCATGACTACAACATCTGGCTCCAGCTCAGCAATAACGCTATTCAGGTCCGGCGGGGGCTGGTCTGTCCAGGTGAGTGTCCGGACGTTAGAGGTGAAATCGGCGAAATCGAAGGCCGCGTTTTCATAACCGGCTGGCGAAACATTGAGGATCTCGTGCCCGCGCGCCGCTAGCGCACAAAGGCTGGCGTGTTGGTAGCCAGTCATTCCGGCCTGCAAGAAAACAAATCGCATCGCGAGGTTTATCCTTACCGCGCTCGAACCAGGCCGGGGACGCCACAACAGTCGTACGGCTCGACCAGTCGGATCTTCGGTCGGGTCGCAGTCACGGCCAGGAGCGTATCGCTCGCCCGCTAGACTGCCGCGTGTGGTGCCTGATTCCGCTCGACGTGTACTGCGTGCCGCCGTACAGGCGGCGAACACGCCACCCGCCAAGCGTCGGCTGTCTCGAACCCTGAAGAGCACGCCGCGGCCGCTGAGCCTCGAGATCGGCGGCCTGCAGGCGCGGCCCGGGTGGTTGGTCACCAACGTCAACGCGACGGCTCACAATTTCTTGGACGCCACAACGCGATGGCCGATGGAGGACAGCGCGGCGAGATTCATATATGCCGACAACGTGGTCGAGCACATCACCCTGGCCGGCACGCGCGTCATGCTCCAAGAGGCTCACCGATGCATGGCGCCCGGCGGAATCATCCGAATCGTCACGCCGGACATCCGACGGCACGTCGAGTTGTATCTAGATGGCCGCGCGTCACTCGACAGCCCAACCGGTCGGCACTACCGTGACGCCGGCCTGATCGTCGAGCACCCTGTTGACTTGGTACGCGTGCCGATCGCGTCGTTTGGCCATCACACCGGGTACTTGTATGACTACGAGACCCTCGCCAGCGAGTTGATCGACGGCGGCTTCCGGGACGTGGTGCGCTGCGAGCTGGGCGCGAGCGTGCATCCGGAGCTGGTCGACCTGGACGCAGGTCGCGAGGGCGGCTCGCAGCTGGTCGTGGAGGCCCGGCGCTAAGGGAATGGCCCTCACCCTTGTCGTAGAACCGAGCCCAGCTGGACACCGCTTCCAAGCGGCGGCCGCCGTAGCGGTCCTGGCGCGGGAGCGCGGATCGGTCCGATTGCTCACCAGCGTCGGTGCGCTCGATTCGGACGAGTACCGCGAGTACATAGAACACGAGCAGATCCCGATCGCCGAGGCGTTTCGCGGCCCCGCGCCACTCACGACCGAGCTCGTGTCCGTGATCGCCGCCGTGTGCAAGGAGCAAGACGTCCACACGGTGGTCATCATGGATGGCGACCTCGCCCTGAGGACATGGTGGTACGTAGCTGTGCGCGCATTCCGGCGCCTTCCGCGGCGGCCGCGGGTGATCTTCTTTCTCACCCGGTACCCGGCCCGGCTCGAACTCAGAGAACAAGCCGACCTGAAGTACTGGCGGATCCGGTTCGCCAAGGCGATGTTGCTCGTTCTCGCCCGGCTCACCGGATCGATTGACCGGGCTGCGGGTTTCGCAGGCCGCGACGAACGTGCCGAGGGTTGGCTCGTCAAGCGGGCCCGCGACCCGGCGATGTGCTTGGCGCACGCGCGCGACCGAGTGGCCCTACGAGCCCGACTCGGGCTACCGGCCGATCGAAGCCTCGTCGGGATCTTCGGCGGGATCAACGTGCGGAAGAACCCGCCGCTGGTGCTAGACGCGGTCGAGCGGGCCGGGCCGGACGTCGACCTCGTCCTCGCCGGGCCGGTGAGTGAGGACACCCGCGACTGGTTGTCGGCGCTGCCCGCGGAGCGGCGCGCGCGGGTGATTGTCGCTGACGGCTTTCTGCCGAACGGCGTCCTTGATAGTTACCTCGCCGCATGCGATGTCGTGGCGCTCGTCATGACTCTGGAAGGCCCGAGCGGCGTCATGGGCAAGGCGATCGCCGCGGGAGTTCCGGTCGTGACGGCCGGGTCCAAGACACGGGCGCGGGAGTTGCGCGCAGTGCACACCGGCGCAGCCACCGAATGGTCTGCTGAGGCCATTGCCGTGGGCATCCGGATCGCTGTGCGGCGGCCGCAGACTCCGCCCCAGCCCGGCCGACTCGCGATGCCGACTCCGGAGTCGTTCGCAGCCGCGATCCTCGGCGACAGTGACGACGGCCGGCGCACGAGTCTCGGAGGCAGGCTGATTGTCGCAATCGCCGCCAACGTCCGGTATTGGCTCCGCCGCTGAGCACCGGCGCTGAATCTACGGCCGGTCAAGAGAGCTGATCGCGCGCATAGACGCCCCGACATCGGCGTGGAAAAGTTCGCCACCCGGGGGGCGCACCCCGCATCACGTCACCTGGCGACAGGTGACGAGCTAGGTGCGGGCTGGACCGTCGCCCTAGGCGTCGGATTCCCAATTTCTAGTCGAGAGCGCCCCGAAACGTGCTCCTGAGACGCAACCTTCCCCGGATGTATTCGTTGGTAGTGCTATGCGGCTGACTGTCCACGACTTCAGTGGCCATCCTTTTCAGGTCCAGCTGTCCCGGCACCTGGCGCGCCGCGGGCACCAGGTCATGCACGAGTTCAGCACTCAGTACGTCAGTGGCCGCGGCCGGTTGCAGGTCACCTGCGACGATCCGGACACCCTTCGGATCGAGGGTGTCACCGCGCGCCGGCACATGCGCAAATACGCCCCGGTCGGGCGCGCTCGCTTCGAGCTCAGCTACGCGCGCGCGTGGCAGGCACGCCTGGACGAACGTCATGACGACGTCGTCGTCGCGTGCAATGTCCCGTTGTTCGCCCTCGCGTCGATGCGTCGTTACTTCGAGCAGCGCAACCAGCCGTGGGTGCTGTGGCATCAGGACATCCACAGCGCCGCTGTCGCCGAAGAGCTCGACCACCGGTTCCCCGGGCGGCTTGCCGCGACGGGCCGCGGGGTCGTCGGCCGCATCGAGCGCGCCCAGGTGCGCAGCGCGCAACAGGTCGTCGCCATCCACTCCGATTTCGCCCGCCACTACGAAGGCTGGGGCCTCAACACCGATCACGTCGAGGTCATCCCGAACTGGGCGCCGCTCGATGAGGTCGTGCCCGGTGAGCGGGACAACGCCTGGGCTCGTGAGCAGAGCGTGCCGGCCGAGCCGGTGCGGCTCCTCTACGCCGGAACGCTGGGCCGTAAGCACAACCCGCTGCTGCTGCTGGAGCTGCTCGACGCGGTGCGGGCCAAGGGCGTCGACGCCATGCTGATCGTCTGCTCCGAGGGCGTGGGGGCCGACGACCTCGTCGCAGCCGCTGGCCCCCGTACGGACGTCCGCGTCCTGGGCTACCAGCCCGCCGAGCGGTTCTCCGAGGTGCTGGCGAGTGCGGACGCAATGGTGGTGCTGCTCGAGCCGGCGGCAGCGGCCTTTTCCGTTCCGAGCAAGGTGCAGAGTTATCTCGCCGCAGGACGGCCGACGATCGGGCTGATGCCGGCCGGAAACGCCGCCGCCCTCGACGTCCGAAGTGCCGGTGGCTATGTCGGGCCGCCGACTTCCGCCGGCGCACAGGAGGCTGCGGAATGGCTCGCGCAACGCAGCGATCCGGGCCGAGTCCAGCTCACCGCGCTGGGTAGCGCCGCCCGCGAGCTCGCGACGCGACGGTCCGACGTCGGTACAATCACGGATCGCTTCGAAGCAATCCTCGCCCGCGCCGCCGGGCGTGCGTCGCGCGTGGCTCCCGCCACCCCGGCCGTGGCGCGAGACGCGACGCACCTGGCGAATGAGGTCATTGCGTGACCCACAGGTGATCGAGCCAACCATGAGGGGTCCACGACGGTCTGTCAGCCGCCGCAGGTCGACCTCGCCGTCGCAACGCTGGGCACGAGTGGTGCGCCGCGGACTGCGCACCCGGACGGGCAGGTGGGCGCTCGCCGCGCTGGCCGGTCTTGTTGTGCTGCTCGTCGGCCTGCTGAGGCAGGGCGCCCTGACCGCACCGGCGTCGTCGCCCACTGCACCGCCGGCGGCCGGCGGCATCGGCGTGCCGAGCATCGCCACCGGCATGCCGCCCGTATCGCCGAGCTCGCCGCCCGCGAGGTCGACGCGCAGTGCGATCAATGGCGGCGATCAGACGGTGCTGCGAACGTTGCGCAGCCAGTTTCCGGACAACCCCCTGAACCACCTCAACGGCGGCGCGTTCCACCAAGTGACGATCGAAGCCCGGTCGGCCAGCCAGTACTCGGCGCTCGGCTGGCTGATTCCGACCGGACTCAGCAACACCTTCGGCAGCCGGAACAACGTCAGCAGAACCTGGACGCTGAGCCAGCGCGCCATCGGCAAGGGCTACCTTGCGGCGGTGTTCCTGCAGGCCGGCCGGGACGGCACGCCGGTGACCTGCCGGGTGATCGTCGACGGAAAAGTGACCGACACCAAGACCACGTCCGGCTCCTACGGCCGCACGGTGTGCGTTGGCTGACCGGCGGTAGGCTCCGCGAACGATGATGATGACTGCGCTGCGCCGCGCCGCGCACCGGACGAAGCTGCTCGCGCACCGCGCCGGTTTCGACGTCACTCGCGAGACGTTCAAGCGTCACTTCGTCCGCGCCCTGCAGGAACGTGGTGTTGACGTAGTTCTTGATGTCGGCGCCAACGTCGGCCAGTTCGGCTCCGCGCTACGCCGCGCCGGTTTCGCCGGCTCCATCGTGTCCGTGGAGCCGCTGGCTGCCGCGTACGCGCGGCTGACGCAGGCGGCGGCGCACGACGCCGGGTGGACCGTGCTGCGTGCTGGCGTCGGAGCCGACGTAGGGAGCCTCACCATGAATGTGTCGGCCAACTCGGTGTCGTCCTCCGTGCTCCCGATGCTCGACCGGCACACCAATGCTGCCCCCCAGTCGGCGTACGTCGCCACCGAGGACGTTTCTGGCACGACCGTGGACGAGCTCGTGAAGCGGCACGACCTGGCACCGGAAAGCACGCTGCTCAAGATCGACGTACAGGGTTACGAGCTGCCGGTGCTGCGCGGCGCAGCCGACACGATCGACCGGTTCGCCGCTGTGCGCACCGAAATGTCGCTCGTTGCGCTGTACGACGGCCAAGCCCTGCTGCCGGATCTGCTCGCCGAGCTGGACGGGCACGGCTTCGAGCTGTGGACATTGGAGCGGGGATTCGTGGAGCCGACCACCGGCCGGCTGCTGCAGGTCGACGGCGTGTTCTTCCGGAGAAGCCGGTGAGCGCGAAGGAGCGTGCCGCTCGATTTCTGCCGGCGTTCGTCGTTTCGGCCCTGGACCGGCTGGTGTTCCTGCTGCGCCGCGCGCGCGTCCGGGCCGTCCATCGGCTGTTCGCCAAGCTCGGGTACAACATCGTCAAGTACAGCGACTACTACTCACCCCTGCCGGTGCTGGAAGAGTTGCAACACAACCGCGCGCGGTGGGATCGGCCGAGCGAGCTGCCCGGAATGTCGGTCGACGTCGCCGCGATGAAGGACCTGTTGGCCCGGCTGGCAGACCGGTGGGAGGCGGACTTCCGTGGGCACGCCGGCGATCACGCTTCGAATCAGGGTGCCGGCTTCGGCCCTGGCTACCCGGCCTTCGACGCACGGACGCTGTACTACCTGCTGCGCGAGCATAAGCCCGCCCGCTACCTCGAAGTCGGCTCCGGGCTCTCGACGTACTACGCGACACTGGCCGGTCACCGCAACGCCGCGGAGGGGCACCCTCTGAAGATCACCTGCGTCGAGCCCTACCCGTTCCCCGCGCTCACCGAGATGCCCGGCTTCGAACTCATCCAAGGCTTCGTGCAGGACGTGCCGGTGTCCCGATTCGAACAGCTCGACGACGGCGACGTGCTGTTTATCGATTCCTCGCACGCGCTGAAGATCGACAGCGACGTGGTGTATCTGTTCCTGGAGGTGTTGCCGCGAGTTCGGCCGGGAGTCCTCGTGCACATCCACGATGTGCCCTTGCCGTACAACACCCCGTACCCTGCCAGCACCTGGCTGTTCGGCGAACGGTGGCCAGTGTATTGGAACGAGGCGATGGTGGTTCAGGCGTTTCTCGCGTTCAACACCGCGTTCGACGTGCTGCTGTCCACCCCGCTGATCCGACACCGCGACGAGCGATTCCTCACTGAGCGTTTCGCCGACTACGTTCCGGTGGGTGCCGACCCGAACCCGCCGTCGTCGCTCTGGCTGCGCCGCAACGCCGTAGCTACCGCACGTCCTCGTTAGTCCCGAGCCCGAAGTCGGGTTCGGCGGCGACCGCCTCAAAGGGGGGCGCCTCAAAGGCGACCGCCTCAAAGGGGGGCGCTTGGTGTCGCCGTGCAGCATCAGCCGCTAATACCCGTCGGTGACGACCGGTCGGACGCCGGGCCTGCCGATATATCAGGCCGGGCAGCGATTGAATGCCGATGCCGACAATGCAGGTCGCCAGTAGCGGTCCGGGGGCACCGACGCGCTCGGCGAGCCAGACGGACAGGCCGAAGTTGATCGGGACTGCCACCAGCGTCACCGCACAGACGACTCGTACGCCTACGGGATCCATCAGGGTCATGCCGACCGGATAGGAGATCGCGGCGGTCAGCACCGCGAGCGCGCCCGTGGCCGCGAGGAAGAACCCGATCTCGATCTTTGCGCCCCCGATGACGTGCCCGAGCGGGTTCGCGAGGAAGATGAGCACGGTGCCGAAGAGGACCGCGCCGCCGCAGAACAATGCCAGCACCTTGGTCAGGCTCGGACCCGACCGGCCTTGGGACCACGCACCCGTGTAGATCGGCCAGAGCGGCTGGGCAGTGGCAGCGACGAGCGCTATCGCCGGTGCGATGAGCTGGAAGAGCACCGAGAAGTCGGCGACGGCCTGCGCACTGGCGACATGGCTCAGGATGATGCGGTCGCTGTTTATCGCGATCGGCGTGGCGAGCGAGATAATCAGGAACGGCCCGGCGAGCGCGCGGATGGACCCTCCCGCGATGCGTCGACGGTATGGGAGGCTGCTCATCAGCCATCGCCAGGAGACTCCGGTCGCGCGCCCGGCGAACCGCGCGGTAATCAGGTTGTTCACCACGAGTGCCGCCGGTGGAACGATCAAGACAGCGTCGCCGTCGAAGCGCAAGGCGATGACTGCGGCGACGCCGAGCAGGATCGTCGGCGTGATGAGAGTCTGGATTACCACGGTCACGTGATTGCGATGCACGCCGAGCAGCATGTTCGTGCCGAGCCCGGGCACGAAACTGAGTGAGTACACCGCCACGGCGATGCCGCAGTAGAGGTTCGGGCCGGACGCCGCGCCGAGGATGCTAGGCCAGGCACCGAACGTGGCCAGGAGAAGCGACACCGTGGCGGTGACAATCGTAGAGAGCGCCAACACACGTGAAGCAGTTAGTGTCACCCTGCGCGAGCCGTCGGCAGCCGGGCCGTCGGCGGCGTAGGCGGAGGTAACCGCCGCTCCCACACCCAGGCTGCTGAGCGGAAGCAGGTAGAGCAGGGCAAGCATCACTTGGAAGCCGTCGAAGGACTGGATACCGAAATGGGCGATGATCACACGACTGGTCAGCAGTGTCGCGACCGCGGTCGGTACGAAGGACAGTAGCCGCGCAACGCCACTGCGCAGCGCCGCGTTAACCGGCGCCACGGCCCGTGCTGGTGCTACTGCTCCCATGCCCGAATCATGCTCGAAGACCGGCGCACAGCCGGCACCGCGGACTCGCCGTCACGGCGCGGCTGGCTGATCGTCGATCGCGCCGAAGCGTATGCGCGGCGACTCCAGGGCTTCGGGCCAGGCCAATACGGCATCGGCATGTCTGCGCAGCAACTCGTCGAGCAGCGCTGTGGGGTCGGCGAAGTCGCCGGGTTCGATGGGTTCTTCCACCTGCAGGTAGCTGCCGGATCCGGCGCGGTGGGCGGTCACCATCACCACGGGGCTGTTGGTGAGGAACGAGATGCGCGCGGCGCCGGAAGAGGCCAGCACGCGGCGGCCGAGGAAGGTCACCGGCGTGTGCCCGGCCATGTCAGAGGCGATCGCCAGAGTGACGCCTGGGCAAACGACCTTCGCGAGTTCCGCCGTGCCCCCGGACGCCGGGACTACCGTGGCGCCCGAGCTCACCACGCGGAGGTGTTGGCGGTGAGCGGCGCCGGCTCGCGGATCGTAGAAGAGTGGTGATGTCAGGACATGCAACGTCGCGCCGTACCGGGCCAGGGAGGCGAACATTCCGTCGTACTGGTTGTGATGCATGAAGCTCAGGATCGTGCCGCGGCTGCGGTCCAAACCTCTGGTCAACCACTCGATGTTGCGTACCGGCTGGTGCGTTATCAACTTCGGATGCCACCGTAGGTTGGCACGCCTGACCATGTTCTCCGCGTACGCATACGCCAGTCGGTCTATCTCCGGTTCCCGCTCCGTGAACTCAAGGACAAAGCGCATCTCGTCTCGGCATGCCTGCTGATATTCTGGCAGCTGCCAGATACGGGCGACGCGTCGACGGGCGACGGTCTCCAGGGCTTGCGGAGGTATGCACCGGCGAAGCTGATGCGCAGCCTTCAGCCGGGTCAGGACTGATGTAGGCACGGATGCAGCCTACCGGGAGTCCGGCACTTCTCGAGTCGACGAGTGGTGACCGCGCTACTTGTCCACGGTCGGGTTCGGCAGCTCCCGCACGCCGACTTGGCGCGCTGGTGAGCCGAACACAATGGCGTTGTCCGGAACGTCCTTAAGGACGACCGCGTTGGCGCCGACGGCCGCATTGCGACCGATTCGCACGCCGCCCACGAGCACGGCGTGCGTCCCGATCATGGCTCCGTCGCAGATGGTGGCGTACTCGTTGCGATCGGCTTGTCCCTCGTAATCACGCGCGGCCGCCGTGACGCCGGCGGCAAGCGTGACGTTGTTACCGATATTCAGGCCATAACCGATGTTGACGCCTACGGGGTGCACGAGCATGAGGCCGGTGCCGATCTGCATGTTGGGCCCGAAGTCGGCGCCGATCGTCACCACGCCCACAGTTCGCAGGATGTTCGCCAGCCGCAGGTGCCCGCTGCGCCCCAGGCACTGCTGGGCACGAACGATCAACGATGCGATCATGCCGGGTATGGTCGTGCAGCGCAGGACTACCTTTAGCCAGCTCGGCTCTGCGTCGTCGCGGTAGCGAGCCAGGTCGGAGAACACGAGCTCGCGAAAGCTGAGCTCCGATGTGCGAGGTGATGACATTTTCGAGAGGCTAGTACAGTCGCCACCCGCCGTGGGTCGAACTCGCACGCGAGATCCGGAGAACACCACAACTGATGCCTGAGCCATTGCCCAACCCGATCCGTGTTCTGGTCAAGGGTCCGTCGACGGTGACGTGGTCGTCGTTCATGGGCGGCCCACGGACGGACTTCGCATTTCCGCGCGCCATCGAGTCGGAGCTGCTCACTGCCGGCCACCCGGCGCGGGTCGAGGTCAGCAGCGTCCCGTCCCAGCTGTTCACCTCGCTGCTGCCCACCTGGGAGCGCGAAGTCCTCAACTTCTCTCCGGATGTGATCGTCCTATGCTACGGCGGGTTCGAGGCCCTTCATCTGATCTTGCCACGCTGGCTGGAGCGGCATGCCAACAGCTTCAAGGCACGGCCCGGCCGGATTCGCAAGCTCTACCGCAAGCGTTTCCTGCGGCCGGCCTGGATGGCGCTCGCGAAGCTGCAAGGCCGGCTGGATCGGACGATCGACCCGACCATTCTCCGCTGGCGGCCACGTCGGTTCGCCGCCGAGTTGGAGCAGTACATCAAGCGGGTGCAGCGGGTGGGCAGGCCGCTCGTGTATGTCATGGAGTACGCGCCGGTGGCCGACCGCCGCCGAGCCTGGTATCCGGGCCAGCCTGCCCGCGGCGCAATCTACGAGCAGCGCAAGCGAGAGGTCGTCGAGAACTACGGCCGCGACAACGTGCGCTTCTTCGAGACGAACGATCTAGTGACGAAGTACGCGGACGGTGAACTCAACAAGGCGATGCCGGACGGCTTCCACTTCTCGCCTGTGATGCACCGGGCGATCGGCTCCGCTCTTGCCCGTGAGATCGTCGACTGGGCGCAGACGCAGCCGCACCTGCAGCTGCCGAAGCCGAAGCCGAAGCCGCGGCGCTCTAACCGCAAGCGGTCAGCAGGAATCGGCGACGTGATCGAGCAGTCGGGTGAGCCCGGCTAAGTCGACCCTGATGTCGCGGACGATGGTCGTCTGCCGGCCACGGCGGGGTCTCGGACCGGCCGTCGACAGGTAGCGGTACCGCAGCCCCGGCACGCCGCAGGCCAGCCGCCAAAAGTCCGGGAGGAGGCAGCCGGCCGGAAAGAGCTCGATCACGGTCGCCCCGGGTGAGGCGAAGACGAGGTTGGCGAGTGCGGCACCGTGCGGCGCGACGATCACCTCTGCGGTGGCGAAGGCGCGCATCTGGTCGGCTACCGACATCGTGCCCGGGTCGATCGCAGTGAATCCGCGCGCGACGAGCAGCGCGGACACCTCGGCCTCGTTGACCACAGCGCGGTTGTTGGCCGACGGCCCGCGGGTCACGTAGATGCTCCGGCGCGGTCCGTCCGGGATGTTGGCTGCGTGCAGCAGGCGATCGCGCAACCACTGCACCGCCCACGGCGGGTTCTTCTCGGTCATCGCGGGGGGTGCTGGAACGACGAGCAGGTCGGCGCGCACATGCGGATAGGCGGCCGCGTCGACCACCTGCGCGGCTGGCACCCCGGCAAGCTCGAGCAACTCGCGCTGAAAGCCCAGCTGCTGTGGGACGTACCACTGCTCCGGCGGAGTGATCTGGGGCGCCTGGTCGAGAACTCCAAGTTTGCCGATCACGTCCATCAAGAAGTGATAGTAGTTTCCGTCGCCTCGCGCGGCGAGCACGCCAAGGCGGCCGGGAACGTCCCGTGGTGGCGGGGGGCTCGGATTCAGGTACAGCGGGTGCTGGCGCGGATGCCGGGTGCCGAAGTACCAGCTGACGTCGTGGACGAGCTCGTTCGCCCCGCTGACGATCGCGCGGTGCGCTCCGAGAACCCGACCGTTCGGCAGCTCCGCGACGCCGACAGCATCGAACGCCTCGCCGTCGCCAGTGTCCGCCAACGGCATGTTCTGCGGCCGCCCGGTCATCGGCGCGCGCTCGACCCGTTCGGCCGGCCGAACCAGCACGTAGCGCCCGCCCGTCGACTCGGCCGCAGCGCGCAGCGTGCTGGCCTGTGCAGGAAGCACACCGCGCGACAGCCGCACGCTCGCCGGCGCGACGAACCCGGTCGCGCGGACGTAGGCCGGCTTCAGGTACGGGAACAGCGGCCGCAGTCGCGGTGGAAGGCGGACCACCGTCAGCGGCGGGCGAACGGCGGCAGTGGCTCGCGGGACAGCCACACGCAGCCGTGCAAGCCGGCGAAGTTCTCGTCCTGTTCCTTGAGCCCGACGGACGCGAACCAAGTTCGTAGCTCCGACCACGCATGCCCGGGCACGGGATGGTGCTCGATCACCACGCGCTGCACGCTTGCCCAGCTCGTCGGCGACGAGCCAAGAACGAGGTCGTACTCACCACCCTCACAGTCGATCTTCACAGCATCAACCGGGCGAGCGGCGGACGCGACCACGTCGTCGAAGGAGGTCGTTTCGACGTCGGTGGGCGTACCGGTCGCGTGCCCGACCGATGACAGACCGTTCAACCCGCTCCCCGCGCCGTTGTCGTCGAAGCTCGCCCGACCAGAGGACGCTGCCAGCGCGCGCTGAACGATGGCCACTCGGTCGCCAACACCATTGATGGCAACGTTACGACGAAGATAATCCGCGGTCGTGGCGGAGGGCTCGAACGCGGTGACGGTGGCATGTGGGTGCAGCTGAGTCAGCCGGATCGAGAACGTACCTACGTGCCCGCCGATGTCGACGACGTGGACCGGGTGGTCCAGTAACGGGCCGAGAAACCATTCGAAACGGTAGCTGTCTTCAGCGAAGATCTCGTACACCGGCACCCGGGCGCCCGGGCGGTTCGGCGTCTCGATCCGCACGCCGGTGCGGGTCTGGAAGCGCAGCGACGCTGGCCCGCGTCCGACACGGCCGAGAGCCATGTCGCGCAGCACCGTCGGCCAATTGGCGAACGTGCGAGGCGTCTGCGCGAACCGTCGCGCCCGGTATCCGGGCTGGCGCAGCAGGTTCGTCACCTTATGGGTTCCTTTCGTGTCAGCCACGCGGTGCCCAACCCATTCCCGCCGCGCACATCACGGATGACGTGCAAACCGACATTGGCGAGCCAGGCGCGCAGCTCGTCCCACGACTCGCCGCGGACCGGATGATATTCCATCACGACATGCGTGACGGACGCCCAATTAGGCGGCGAGGACGCGTACACCAAGGGGTACTCGCCGCCCTCGCAGTCCATCTTGACCAGCTGTGGCGGGGGGGGGGGGGGGGGGGGAGGGGGGGGGAAGGGGGGGGGTCGAAACCCCAGGGGGGGTTGGGTCTCCCAGGTGGCCTTTCCCTCCACCCCCCCGCCCCC
>JBPCOE010000058.1:0-5578 GCA_051000605.1 Jatrophihabitans sp. | reverse complement strand
CTGCTCATCGATCGCGTCCAACGAAGCGTCCTCGGCAGGGAAATCTCGGGTCTCGCTGCGCTCTGTCACTCCAGTCACAAGTGCCTCCTACGTCTCAGGAGTTACACCGTTGAATTTACAGTCCCCAGACGTCACCTGGCCACCCGGCCAAGGGGGCGGAATGGGGCGGTGCAAGAGGTGTGATCGCCGAATTAGCGTTGTTGACGGATCGGGGTGACACGGTCACGGCGATCGGCGGCGCTCCGTGGCTGCGCGGATTCGTTCGGCGATGTCGGGGACCTCGTTTAGGTCGCCGGTCGCGATGGCGATGATCAGAGCATAGGCCTCGTCGTTGGTCAGGGTGAGTCGTTGGCCGTTGACCCCGAGGAACGCGATCAGTCCCGCGAGCGCGAGGCGCTTGTTCCCATCCACCAGCGCATGGTTTCGCGCGATCGAGTGGGAGAGCGCGGCTGCCTTCTCCGCCAGCGTCGGGTAAGCATCGTCGCCGAATACGGACGTCTGCGGTCGTGCCGCCGCTGACTCGAGCAGTCCCGCGTCACGCACCACCGGCGGCCCTCCCATGGCCCGTTCCGCCACGTGCAGCAGCTCGGCGTAGGTCAGGTAGATCACTGGCCGAGACGCTCGAGAGCCTCCGCGTAGCGGGGCAACTCGGCGTCGAGGACCTGATCCAGCAACTCCGCCCTGCTGTGTGTCTCGACGTATTCGCGCACCGCCTGTCGGGCAACATCCTGCATCGATCTGCCTTCATGTTCTGACCGGCGGCGCAGGGCGTCGGCTTCGTCGTCGGTCAACCTCAGGGTCATCGCCATGACACGAACGGTATCATCCGTGATACCAGCACTGCGGAATCTGGGATGGGCGTGAGGCCGGGGCGACTGTGATGCCGCTGCGGCTGGCTGCGCTCGGCCGATCCGAGGCGGGGTCAACCGCACACTCGCGCCAGCTCCTGCATGAGACGTAACGCCCGAAATTGCTGGGTCAGCGGCAGGTGTGAGGCCTCGCTCGAGGTGTGAGGCCGAAACGGCCTCACACTGGTCCATACACGTCTGCGGACTCTGCTCGGCATGGATCCCACAGCTGAGCTCAAGACCCGGGCGATCGACCGCTCGATGTCAATGCCGGACTCGTGTCACCTCAGCCGAGCGACCGTGTCACCCCAAGCCGATCACCGTGTCACCTCCGGCAGCGACCGTGTCACCCCTTCGTCGCTGACGGCTGTCGAGCGTCTCGTCAAGATCATCATTTCTTGTGTTCGAGGGTGGGGTGACGCCCGGAATTGCTGGGGTGACACGACCCCCGTTTGCTTCTCAGCATTTTTTGGGGTGACGAAATGTTGTACACGCCTGCGGATCGTCGTCGGCATGCCATTCGAACTCGCAAAAGTTTCTTGCCGTCGGACGTCCGGTCCGGGGTCAAAAAAGTGCCCTATCCCGGTGAAGCCACCTTTCACCAGGAGGAGCGGCATGACTCGAACCGACGTGGCGCGATGATGACGCTGCACAAGCTGAGCGCCGGCAACGGCTACACCTACCTGACGAAACAAGTGGCGGCGAACGATGCCGCCGACACCGGCTACGCCAACCTCGGTGAGTACTACAGCGAGCGGGGCGAGGCGCCGGGCGTGTGGCTCGGTCGCGGGTTGGCCGGGCTCGAGGACGGTCCGTGCGTTGGCGACCGGGTGCACGAGGCGCAGATGGTGGCGCTGTTCGGGCAAGGCCGGCACCCGAACGCGGACGCGATCGAGCAGGCCGCACTCGCCACCGGACCGACGGCGAGCACCAGACTGGGGCAGCCGTTCGCGGCGCGGTCGGCGAGCAGCGAGTTCCGCCACGAGTTGGCCCGGCGAGTGGTCACCCACAACCGCGAACGCGGTGAGCGTCCCGGCGCCGCCGTTCCCGACGAGGTCCGGGCCGAGCTACGGACCGAGCTGGCTCGGGAGTGGTTCGCTCGCGATCACGGCCGGGAGCCGGGCGATGCCCGTGAGCTCACCGACTACGTCATCGGCGCCTCCCGGCCACGCGCGCAATCAGTTGCCGGCTACGACCTGACGTTCTCGCCGGTCAAGAGCGTGTCCACGCTATGGGCGATCGCTGACCCGGACGTGGCCCGTGAGGTCGCGGCCGCGCACGACGCCGCTGTTCGTGACGTCATCGACTGGCTTGAGCGTGAGGCCGTCTACACCCGGGTCGGTGCCAATGGTGTGCAGCAGGTCGACGCGCGCGGACTGCTGGCCGTCGCGTTCACCCACCGCGACACCCGCGCCGGCGATCCCGACCTGCACACCCACGTGGCGATCTCGAACAAGGTCCAAACGACCGGCGGCCGCTGGCTCGCCCTCGACGGCCGACCGCTGCATCGAGCGGCAGTCGCGGCGTCCGAGCGGTACAACACCCGGCTCGAGGCGCTGCTGACCGCACACCTCGGCCTGCGGTTCGCCAACCGCCCGGGCGAGGGGAACGCGAAGGAACCGATCCGCGAGATCGTCGGGGTCGATCCGGCGCTGTCGACGTTCTGGTCCAAGCGTCGGAGCGCCATCACCGCCCGGCAGCGGGACCTCGCGTCGGAGTTCACCCGCACGCATGGCCGTGCGCCGGACTTCGCGGAACAGACCCGGCTGTTCGGCCGCGCGAACACCGATACCAGGCAGGGCAAGCACGCTCCGCGCTCGGAATCCGAACAACGACAAGCCTGGCGGGCCGAGGCCTCGGCCGTCCTCGGCGGCGGCGAGTCACTCGCGACGATGCTCGCCGGCCTCGGCGTTCGGGTGAATCCGGTGCCCGTCGAACCCAGCACTGTGATTGACCCGGTGTGGGCGGCCTGGGTCGCCGCGGACGTGATCCGATCCGTCGCCGACAAGGCAAGCACCTGGCGGACTGGTGTCGTACGGGCCGAGGTCGAGCGCCGCGTTCGGTACTTCGACGTCCCGCTCGCGCATCTGGATGCCGTAGTCGAGGCCACGCTGGCTCACGCGCTGTCGCCGGAGCTGACGGTTCGGCTCGGCGACCCGGACGAGCTGATCGAGCCGGGTGCGCTGCGACGCGGGGACGGCTCGAGCGTGTTCTCCGTCGTCGGGTCGCAGCTCTACACCTCGACCGCCGTGCTCGATGCGGAGGCGCGGATCATGCACGCCGCCACCCTGGTGGACGGCCGGTCGCTGGACGCAACGACGGTCGATGTCGCGTTGCTCGAGGCAGCGGCCAACGGCATGCCGCTCAACGACGGCCAAGCCGCCCTCGTCCGTGACCTGGCGACCTCCGGACGGCGGGTTCAGCTCGCGATCGCACCAGCGGGGTCGGGGAAAACGACAGCGCTCGGCGTGCTCGCCGCAGCGTGGACCGAGGACGGCGGAACCGTGGTCGGTCTCGCGCCGACAGGCAGCGCTGCGGACAAGCTGCGCCGCGCGATCGACCTGCCGACGGACACGATCGACAAACTGCTGTACTCCCTCGATCACGACAGCCGGCCGGGGTGGGTCGACACCATCGGTGAGCGGACGCTGCTCATCGTCGACGAGGCCGGCGCGGCCAGCACGCCTGCTCTGGATCGGGTGATCACCTTCGCGCTCGAGCGCGGCGCGAGTGTGCGGCTGGTCGGTGACACCAAGCAGCTCGCGCACGTCGCATCTGGCGGCATACTGCGCGACATCGCCGAGACACTCGGCGCGGCCAGCCTCGAGACCCTGGTCCGGTTCGCCGATCCGCTCGAAGGACGCGCATCACTCGCGCTGCGCGTCGGAGATCCGGTCGCACTCGGCTACTACCTCGATCACGACCGCATCCATGCCGGCGACCACACCTCGACAATCGAGCAGGCCTACGCGGCGTGGCAGACGGATCGCAGCGTGGGCCGCGATTCGATCCTGCTCGCCCGCACCAACCGCGTCGTCCGCGAACTGAACGTCCGTGCTCAGGCCGAGCGGGTCGCCGAGCACGGGGCAGCTGGCGATCAGGTGCGCCTGCACGACGGCACCGTCGCAAGCGCCGGCGACACGATCGTCACCCGCCACAACAACCGGCGGTTGCCCATCACCGCGACCGACTGGGTGAAGAACGGCGACCGCTGGCAGGTCGACGCCGTACGAGACGACGGCGGTCTGCGGGTGACGCACGCCGACACGCACCGCTCGATTACCCTGCCGGCGAGCTACGTGCGCACCTGGGTCGAGCTCGGTTACGCGACGACGATCCACCTCGCGCAAGGCAGCACAGCGGACACCTGTCACACGGTGCTCACCGGCGCGGAGGATCGCGAATCGCTGTACGTAGCCATGTCACGCGGACGGGTGGGCAACCACGTCTACCTCGACGTCAGTGCCCCGGCCGACGCGCACGCGGCGACCACACCGGAAGCGATCCATCCCTCGACGAGCGTCGAGCTGCTCGAACGTGTCCTCGCCCGGGAGAGCGCCAAGCGCTCAGCGACGACGCAGCGCCGCCTCGACGAGGACCCGACGGTGCGACTGCGCACGGCGTGCGCGCGATACCGATCGACGGTGGAGTCGGCGCCGTGCGAGCCGGCCGCCGGACCCGGGCCGCTGCCGTGGCTGCCGGCCCTGCCAACCGTCGGGGACCCGGTCTGGGACGAGTACCTGGCCAGCCGGTTCACTCAGGTGCTCGAGCGCGCCGGCGCGGTCACCGCCGTGTTGCCGGACACGCGCTGGGCGGCGGCGCTGCAGGAGAAGGAGCCGGCGCTCGCGCGGCAGGTCATTGTCTGGCGCGCTGCGCATGCCGTCGACGCCTCGGACTTCCGCCCGTGCGGTCCTGCCAACGGTGACGACGCGGCCCACCAGCGACGGCTCGAGGCGTTCGTCAAAGCGGACGTGGGCGCGCTGCTCGGCGAGACTGAGCGGTGGCGGCCATTGATCGATCGGATCGCGCCCGGGCTCGCCGACGATCCGCAGTGGCCGCTGCTGGCCAGGACGTTCACCGGCGCCGATGCAGCCGGCTACGACGTCGAAGCCCTGCTGCCCGAAGTGATCGCGCGCCGACCGTTGCCCGAGGCACACGGCGGCCGCTCCCTGTACTACCGGCTCTGCGACGCGTGGCCTGAGGCGTTCGAACCGATCCGACCCATGCAGTGGGAGCCGCCGACGACGGCGTCGCCTCATCCCGCTCCCCCACCCGACTACGCCCGCGCGTTCGGCAACCCATCCATCTCCCGAGGAGGACCGCACCGATGAACCACGAAGCCGAGTTCACCGACGAGCAGATGCTGCTCACCATCGTCCAGGCCGCCCGAATCCTGGGCATCGGACGCACCACCGTCTACCAGTTGATCAAGGACGGGGAGCTGCATCCGGTGCACGTCGCCCGATGCTGCCGCCTGTCCTGGGCCGAGCTCGAGCGCTACGTCGCACGGCTCGACGCCGCCAACCATCCCGACGATCCGCCGCCGCACTGCTCGCCGAGAAGACGGTGGCGCCGCATCACCGACGCGAACGGTCAGCGCGCATTGTTCGCCGTCGACACCGTCTCGCCGGACGACAACCCCGCGGCTTAAGGCATTGCTCCTGTCAGAGGCAGGGCGGACGATCAGCAGGACGCGAGAAGGAGATCATCATGGCCGGACGAGGTGCGAA
>JBPCOE010000110.1:0-33201 GCA_051000605.1 Jatrophihabitans sp. | reverse complement strand
AAGGCGCCATACTGCTGGTTCGCTCCGCAGGCGTCGCTCACACCCTCACTCCGTTCGGGCCGCCGAAGGCGCCATACCGCTGGTTCGCTCCGCAGGCGTCGCTCACACCCTCACTCCGTTCGGGCCGCCGAAGGCGCCATACCGCTGGTTCGCTCCGCAGGCGTCGCTCACGCCCTCACTCCGTTCGGGCCGCCGAAGGCGCCATACCGCTGGCTCGCTCCGCGTGCACCTCATACGGCGAGCGTACGGAGCGCTTGGTCGAGCAGTTCGCCGCTCGCCGCATCGAGCCAGTGGACTCGCGGATCCCGCCGAAACCACGTCCGCTGCCGTTTCACGAAGCGACGGGTCCCGCGAATCGTGATTTGCACGGCTTCGCCCAGATCTCCGACAACCGCGCCGTCGTCGTCGAGGACGTCGAGAACCTGCTGGTAGCCGAGGGCCTTGCCGGCCGTCGGGCTGGCCCGCAAGCCCAGCGGAAGCAACCCCCGGATCTCGTCCAGCAGGCCCGCGGCCATCATCCGGTGCATGCGCAGGTCGACCCGCTCGGCCAGGTCCGGCCGCTCGAGCCCGAGCTGGACGCAGTCGTAGATCGACTCGAACCCTGGCATGCGCGCAGTGAACGGTTGGCCGGTCAGCTCGATGACCTCGAGCGCGCGCACGATGCGGCGTCCGTTGCTCGGCAGGATCATCGCCGCGGCCAGCGGATCCTTCGCCGCCAGCCGGGTGTGCAGGGCCTCGGCGCCCTGGTCCTCGAGCGCGGCGTAGAGCCCGGCGCGCAGGGCTGGCGACTCCCCCGGGAAATCGAGCTTGTCGAGGGCCCCCCGCAGGTAGAGGCCCGAGCCACCGACGACGATCGGCAACCGACCGCGCGCGCAGATCTCGTCGATGGCCGCGCGGGCCCGCGTCTGGTACTCGGCAACCGCCGCCGACTTCGTGAGGGGCCAGACGTCGAGCAGATGGTGGACGATCCCGCCGCGCTCGTCCGGTGGCAGCTTGGCGGTGCCGATGTCCATGCCTTCGTAGAGTTGCATGGAATCGGCGTTGACGATCTCGCCGTCGAGCCGCTGCGCCAGGGCCACGGCGAGGTCGGACTTGCCGGTGGCGGTGGGCCCGACGACCGCGAGGACGCGGAGCTTCGGATCAGCCACGTTGCGTCCAGGCCGCGACGAAGTACCCGACTCCGTACGGTGCGGCGTCGTAGAGGAGCTCGGCGTCCCAGAATTGCGCCTCGATCAGCGACGCCGCCGCCGCCCAGACGTGGATGCCGCTCGCCAGCAACTGGCACCCCAGGGATGTATGGGAGTCGTCGATGCGGATCAGCTGGCCGCTGCCGGCGTCGTACACATCGTGCAGTTCCGAGCCGTCACCGCAGGCAAGAGCCGACGCAATACCGGCATCGAAGCCCGCCGCGCGTCGGTCGAGGTAGCCCGGTGCCTTTTCGCTGCGTCGCGCGCTGCCGTCGCCCATGACCAGGAGTGCCGTCGGCACGTCGTCGTGAAATGGTGGTAAGTCAGGACCTTCGGGGCGGACCGACCGCCCGATTGCGCCCGAGTTCGGGCCGAGCGCGTCGCGCAGCAGCCACGCGCCGATCGTGAGCGAGAGCGGCAGGTCGAGCAAGCCCGGTTCCTCCGAGCCCAACGGCACCTCGATCGGGACGCCGTAACCGTGCAGGGAACCGCGCGCGTTAGCCGGGAAGGCAGCGTTGCGATCACCTGAACCGACGACGACGATGCGGACTCCGGGTACCGACACCCGCTGGATCGCGGTCCGGCAGGCGCCGCGCAGCGCGTCCAGCTCGCTCGCGGCCGTCCCGGCCACCTCGGGGACGAGAACCGGCGGGTGCGGGCAGAAGGCGACTCCCGTAATCACGTCACGAGGCTAGTCACGCAGCCGGTGCGACCCCGGGGCGCCTGCGACGCCGCGCGTGATCGTGTCTAATGCTCTGTCATGGGCTCGGAGTGGGGACGCATCGACGCGGACGGCACCGTCTACGTCAGGACGGCCGAGGGCGAGCGGGCCATCGGATCATGGCAGGCCGGCGACACCGAAGCAGGTCTCGCCTTCTACTCGCTGCGCTTCGAGGACCTCGCCACCGAGGTGATCCTGCTCGAGAAGAGGCTCGCCTCTGGCGCGGGCGACCCGAACGACACCAAGACCCACGCCGCGACGCTCAAGGAGCAGTTGCCCAACGCCGCCGCGATCGGCGATCTCGCCTCGCTCGCGGCGAGGCTCGACGCCGTCGTGGCCGCAGCCGACGCCAAGGCCGGTGAAGCCGTCGCGGCCCGTCAGCGGGCCCGCGCCGAGGCGGTGGCGATCAAGGAGGCGCTGGTCGCCGAGGCGGACAAGATCGCCGAGTCCGGGACCTCGTGGAAGGTTTCGGGCGATCGCCTGCACGCGATCGTCGACGAGTGGCGGCTCATCAAGGGTATCGACCGCAGGACCGACGACGCCCTGTGGAAGCGGTTCGCCGCCGCCCGGGATGCGTTCGGCCGCCGCCGAGGCCAGCACTTCGCGCAGCTGGACACCGAACGCGGGCAGGTGAAGGACGTCAAGGAGCGCATGATCGTCCGCGCCGAGGAGCTGTCGACATCCTCGGATTGGAAGGACACCACCGCCGCGATGCGGGACCTGATGGCCGAATGGAAGACCGCCGGGCGAGCCAGTCGCGACGTGGAGGACGCCCTCTGGGCCCGGTTCCGCGCGGCCCAGGACGCCTTTTTCGCGCGGCGCTCGGAGACGTTCGCCGAACGGGATGCCGAACAGGTCGGCAACCAGCGCACCAAGGAAGACATCATCGCCAAGGCCGAGGCTGTCGATCTGCGCGACCCCAAGGCGGCGCAGTCGGTCCTTCGTGATCTTCAGTCGCAGTTCGACGAAGTTGGGCGCGTCCCTCGCGATTCGATGCGTCGGCTCGACGATCGCATGCGAGCAGCCGAACAGCGGGTCCGGGAGGCCGTCGACGCCGAGTGGCGGCAGAGCAGCGTCGAGTCGAACCCTTTCCTGACCGCGATGCGCGAGCGGCTCGCCGAGGCAGAGGCCAAGCTTGAACGGGCGCGCAAGTCCGGTGACGCCGCCCGGATCGCGAAGGCCGAGACCGAGGTCGAGCAGCGCCGTGCGCTCCTGCCCGATTGACCGGTCCCGGCCGACACGCTCAGTCCGTCGGGCGCGACCCGATCGTCAGCAATTGTGGGGACGCACTCGGCGGTGCGGTCTCGACCTGACGCCCGCGCCGGTGGGTGCGGACGCCCCCGTCGGCCACGAGGTGATGCGGCGCGGCGTACGTGACGTCGGCGGTGACGATGTCGCCCGGCTCAGCCCGCCGCGCAGCGACGTGGACCAGCCGGCCGTCGCGGGCGCGGCCCGACACCCGACCCGTCGCGCCGTCCTTGCGGCCGTCCGTCGCGTTGACGAGCACCTCGACCTCCCGGCCGACGAGGGCTCTCGCGGCGTCCCACGAGATCTCTTCCTGCAGCACGATTAAGCGCTCGTAGCGGCTCTGGACGACCGCTTTGGGGACCTGGTCGGCCATGTCGGCGGCGGGCGTCCCCGGCCGTTTCGAGTACTGGAAGGTGAACGCGCTCGCGAATCGGGCGGCCCGGACGGCGGCCAAGGTCTGTTCGAAGTCGGCCTCGGTCTCGCCCGGGAATCCGACGATGATGTCGGTGGTGATGGCGGCGTCGGGGAGGGCGGCACGGACCCGGTCGACGATGTCGAGGTAGCGCGCCTGGCGATACGAGCGGCGCATGGCCTTGAGCATCGCGTCCGAGCCCGACTGCATCGGCATGTGCAGTTGCGGCATCACGTTCGGCGTCTCGGCCATGGCCGCGATGACGTCGTCGGTGAAGTCGCGTGGGTGCGGGCTGGTGAACCGCACGCGTTCCAGGCCCTCGATCCCGCCGCAGGCCCGCAGCAGCTTGCCGAACGCGAGACGGTCGCCGAATGAACGGCCGTAGGAGTTGACGTTCTGCCCGAGCAGCGTGACCTCGACGACGCCGGACCCGACCAGCGCACGGATCTCGGCGAGGACATCGCCGGGCCGACGGTCGGTCTCGGCGCCGCGCAGCGACGGCACGATGCAGAACGTGCAGGTGTTGTCACAGCCGACTGAGATCGATACCCAGGCGCTGAAGGACGACTCGCGCCGCGACGGCAGGTCGGACGGAAAGTTCTGCAGTGCCTCAACGATCTCGACCTCGGCACTGCGGTTGTGCCGGGCGCGTTCGAGCAACACCGGCAGCGACGCGAGATTGTGCGTGCCGAAGACGACGTCGACCCAGGGCGCCTTTTCGACGATGCCGCCGCGGTCCTTCTGAGCCAGGCAGCCGCCGACCGCAATCTGCATGCCCGGGTTTGCGGCCTTCGCCGGGTACAGGCGGCCGAGGTTGCCGTAAAGCTTGTTGTCGGCGTTCTCGCGCACCGCGCAAGTGTTGAACACGACGAGGTCAGCCGTGCCGGCGTCGGCCGGCCTGCGCTCGTAACCGGCGTCCTCGAGCAGTCCGGCCAGCCGTTCGGAGTCGTGGACGTTCATCTGGCACCCGTAGGTGCGGATCTCGTACGTGCGCGCGGTCATGCGCGAACACCGTGAGGGCATGACGCATGGGCATGGCCTTCGGCGGCCGGAGCGAAGCGGAGGACGGTCATGACTGCCTGAAGGATACTGGTGCCAGACTGGCCGGGTGGCAAAGACCGGCGACGTCGACGAGGTGGTCGCGCAGCCCGTGGTCGCCGCGCCGGCTCCGTCCAGAGAGCGGCCCGGGCTCGAAGTCCTCGCAGTGCTCGGCGTCTCGTTCGGGATGTCTGGGATCTACGCCCTGCTCAGCCTGATCCGTACCGAGATCACGGTCCAGGGCGGTGTCGGCGCGGCTCAGGTCACCGTGGCGACCGGCGGTCAGAGTCACTACGAGTGGCTCGACCTGCTCGACTCGCTGGCCGACTTGCTGCACGGCATCCTGCCCGCGTTTCTCGCCGTCGTGCTGCTGGTGCGTTTCCCGGGCGGACCGGGCTGCGGCATCGGGCTTGACCGCCTTCGCGAGCGGGACGTGCTGCGAGGCGTTGGGCTCTTCCTGCTGATCGGCATTCCGGGGCTGGCTCTCGTCTACGTCGCGCATCGGGCCGGCGTCAACGCGCAGATCGTCGCCTCGAACTTCCCGGACGTCTGGTACCGCATCCCCGTATTGCTGCTGGACGCCTTCCAGAACGGCGCGGCCGAGGAGATCGTCGTCCTGGCGTTCGTCCTGACCCGCCTGCGGCAACTGGGGTGGAGCACCGAGCGCGCGATCGCCGCGGAGTCGGTCTTGCGCGGCTCGTATCACCTCTATCAGGGCTTGGGCGGGTTCGTCGGGAACGCGGTCATGGGGGCGATCTTCGGATACCTCTTCACACGCACGCGGCGGGTCTGGCCGTTCGTCGTGGCGCACTTCCTACTCGACGCAGCCAGCTTCATCGGCTACATCTATCTCAAGCCGCACGTCAGATGGCTGTGATCAGGCGTCCACGAGGAGGCAGCATGCCGCAGCTACCGCTCGAACAACTGGCCGACGCGCTGGAGAGCACCGGTCGGTTGATAGCCGGGATCCGGGCCGAGCAATGGGACGAGCCCACGCCGTGCGAGGACTGGTCCGTCCGTGACCTGGTCGAGCACCTGATCACCGGGAACGACTTGTTCGCGCGCGCTCTGCTCGCCGGCTCGTCCTCGGCGGCGACCGACCCGGATCGGGCGCCGGGGCAGTCGGGAGGGGCGTACCGGCAGTCCACGGCTGCGCTGCTGGCGGCGTTCGGTGCCGACGGCGTGATGGAACGGGTCGTCGACGTGCCGTTCGGATCGGTGCCCGGCATCGTGGCCCTGCACCTGCGGCTCGTCGAGGCGCTGGCCCACGGCTGGGACCTGGCCCGGGCCACGGGTCAGGCGCCCCCTTTTGACGAGGAAATCGCCGAGCAGGAATTGGCGTTCACACGCGCGAAGCTGGCCGAGATCCCCGCAGGCCGCAGCCCGTTCGGGCCGCCGCAACCCGTGGCCGACGACGCGCCTGCGCTCGATCGGCTCGCAGCCTGCCTCGGCCGCACGGTCGGCGCGTCCCCGATGTGACGAGCACTCGGGCTGCGCCGGTTGACCAAGGAGGGAACCTTGAACGATGAGCGCCTATCGCGACCACTGGATCGAGTGCACGCCGGACTCGCTGCGCATCCGGGCGTACTACTTCCCGTTCGGCACCAAGACCATCCCGTACCGGTCGATCCGGTCCGTGCGTCGCGTCGAGATCGGCGCACTCACCGGGAAGGCCCGCATCTGGGGGACGGCGAACCCGCGTTACTGGGCCGGCCTCGATCCCGGCCGACCGCGCAAGAAGGTCGGGCTGATCCTGGACGTCGGTCGCCGGGTGCGTCCGTTCCTCACGCCGGACGACCCCGACGCCGTCGAGGCCGTGATCCGCGCGCACACCGACCTCGACAGCAGCCAGCCCGACAGACGCGGTCCGATCGTCTGATGCCCATGAAGATCGAGACGCACCGCTGACCGTCGCTTGACAGCAGCGCCCGCCGCGGAGTTCTCTGAGCCCTACTGAGACCCTGCCGGTCTGGGATCGGACTCGTCGCAAGATTCGCGGCGACTCCGGGAGCGCTCCTGCTCGTCTCCCAGAAGCATCACGCTTGCAACCGGGTCCGGTCTGGATGTCGCACATGAGTGCCCTCGCCCCTGAGCGCAGCCCGGCCACGCCCGTCGACGTCCTGAGCCTCGTCCGCTCGGCGCGCCGTGACGCCGACGACCCGCTCGGCCGCTTCGAGAACGAAGGCGGCCGAGTCGCGTCAGCGTCGGCCGACGCGGACCAGTTCCGGGCCGCGGCCAGGGCCGAAACCGTCCGATGAGCGGGAGCTACCGGTCGCAGCTGTCCCGCGGCGAGGACGAGGTCGACACGGCGACATGGGCCGGCTCGGTGCCGCAAGCGCACGGGATCGCGCCGCGGGTGCGGGTCGGGCGCAGCCGGTGGTTCAATCTGCTGTGGCTGCTTCCGATCGGCTTCGTCGCGCTGATCGTCGCCGTGGCCGCCGCGAAAGGCCTGCGCAATACCGGTTCGGTGCACCGATTCATCGCGCGCAACCCCGGAGTCGTCGCGGCGGGAGGCACCGACCGCGATGCTGCCCTCCCGATCTGGGTCGGCGTGCAGCACTTCTTCAACCTGTTCCTGTTGATCTTCATCATCCGGTCGGGTCTGCAGATCCTCACCGACCATCCGCGCTTGTACTGGACCCGGCACAGCACGCCGGGCAAGGACTGGTTCCGTATCCAGAAGCAGGTACCGTCCGATCCGCTGTGGACGGCGAAGAAGGACTCCATCAGCCTGCCCGGCCAGGTCGGCCTGCCCGGCCTGCGGCACTCGATCGGGCTGGCGCGGTGGTGGCACCTCGGCATCGACGTCCTGTGGCTGGCAAACGGCGTGGTCTTCTACGTCCTGCTGTTCGCCACGGGCGAGTGGCGCCGCGTGGTGCCGACCAGCTGGTCGGTCGTCCCCAACGCCGTGTCCGTGCTGATCCAGTACCTGTCGTTGGACTGGCCCGCCGAGACGAGCGGCGCCAACTACAACAGCCTGCAGCTGGTCGCCTACTTCGTCACGATCTTCATCGCGGCCCCGTCGGCGTTCCTCACGGGGCTGGGGATGTCGCCGGCGCTATCGACCCGCTTCACGCGGATCAGCAAGGTGTTGAGCATCCAGACCGCACGCTCGCTACACTTTCTGGTCCTGGTCTGGTTCCTGCTGTTCATCGTCATCCACGTCGCACTGGTGTTCACCACCGGGCTGTTACACAACCTCAACCACGTCTACGCCGGCCGGTCCGACGGCAGTTGGGTCGGCTTCTGGATCTTCGCCGCCTCGATGGTCGTGGTCGTCCTGGGCTGGGTCGCGGCCACCCCGTTCACGCTGCGACATCCGCGTGTGGTGCAGCGGGTCGGCTTCGCCCTGATCGGCCCGGCGCAGAGGCTGTTCGAACATGTCGACGCCGCACCCGGCCAGTACAGCGAGAAGGACATCTCCCCCTACTTCTGGCACAACGGCCAGTACCCCGAGTCGCCGGAGTACACCGCGCTGCTGGCCGGCGACTTCGTCGACTACCGGCTGCGGATCAACGGTCTGGTCGACAACCCCGTCGAACTCGACCTTGCGCAGCTGCGCGCGCTTGCCCACCACGAGCAGATCACCCAGCACTTCTGCATCCAGGGCTGGTCGGGTATCGCCAAGTGGGGCGGCGTGTCCATGCAGACGATCATGGACCTCGTCCGGCCTGCAGCCGACGCGAAATGGGCCGTCTTCTACTCCCTTGGCGATGGACCGGACGGTGGCATCTACTACGACGCGCACCCCATCGAGCAGATGAGCTACCAGCTGACGATGCTGGTGTACGACATGAATGACGAACCGTTGTCCTTCGGGCACGGCGCGCCGTTGCGGCTACGCAACGAGGTCCAGCTCGGCTTCAAACAGGTCAAGTGGATCAAAGGCATCGAGTTTGTCGCCCACTACTCGGAGATCGGCGGCGGCTACGGCGGATACAACCAGGACCACGAGTTCTTCGGCTACCGCCAGTCCATCTGACCAGCACCGTGATCGCACCATCAAGAAGAGAGGCTCGGATGGAGAAATCCTCACTGACAGCTCTGGCTCGTCAGCAACTCGAACTCGCGCACGCCGCGACCAGCGGGCGCAGCGCGCAGACCGTCTACGGCGGTCACGAGCACGTCCTGCGGCAAACCCTCATCGCCCTCGCCGCCGGCTCGCGACTGGATGAACACGAGAATCCGGGTGAGGCGACCGTCCACGTCCTCAGCGGCCGGGTTCGCCTCACGACGGGTGGGAGCGGCTGGGAGGGTTCGCCAGGCGATCTGCTGACCGTCCCCGACAGCAGGCACGCTCTCGTCGCCCTCGAATCCTCCGCAGTGCTGCTCACCGTCGCCAAAGCCGAAGACGGCCGAATGGGCACGCGCACCACACCGCAGGGGCGATCATGAACGACCCCAGCCAGGAAGATTCCGACCCCGCGCTGCCCGGCGCCACTCGGGCCTCGCTCAAGGACGAGCACGCGCAGATGATGGGCGAGGTGACGTCCCGTGCGCAGGCCGTCACCTCGATCGCCGATGCGGGCAACTGGCCCGCACCCGAGCTACGGGAACTGCTGAACTATCTGCACCTCGAACTGTTGCGGCAGCTCGTCGACGAGGAATGGCTCCTGTTCCGCGTTGTCAGGCACGCTCCGGAACAACTGGTACAACTGCGCCAGGAACATCTCGAGTTACGGCTGGCGATCGAGCTGCTCGACCAGGCCGCCGCAAGTGGAGGCAACGGCGCGGGGTGGTCGCCGCCGCAGTTGTCTGCGACCACCCGCGCGCTGCTCGCCCAGCTCGAACGCCATCTCGCCGGCGAAGACAAACTGGCAATTTCCGGGGACGCCGCGCCGGCCACCGCCAGCTTCGGTGCTCAGCCACACGAGTGGTACGCACTCACCGAGGGGCCGGTGGTCGACCTGGACCAGCTGCCCGGTGAGCTGGGCGCGGACGCTGCGCTGGCCAGGCTCATGCGGCTCGCCCGTGGCGAGCAGATCGAGGTTCGGTCCAGCGTCGACCCCACGCCGCTGTGGCAACGGCTGATGGCGGCCGACCCCGGCGGATACGGCGTGACCTACGTCGAGCAAGGCCCGAAGCACTGGCGTGTGCAGATTGCCTGTCGCCCCGAACCCTCGACATCGCAGCCGTACGCGTAAAGGCCACCATGAGTCTCTGGCCGCAGCATCCCGGCGTCCGCACCGGCGATCGGCTCACCACCGGCGAACGAGCCGCAGACGTCGTTCGCAACGGCATGGGGTCATGGCCGTTCGTCTTCGCCTTCCTGGCCCTCATGGCCATCTGGGCCGGGTTCAACGGGCACCACGGCTTTGATCCGTACCCATTCATCCTGCTCAACCTGTTCCTGTCGATGATCGCCGGCTTGCAGGGTGCCATCCTGCTGATCTCGGCCAAGCGCGCCGACTCGATCAGCAGCGAGGTGGCCCTGCACACCCTGGCCAACACTGCGCGCCTGCAGGAACTGATCGAGGCCAACACCGCCCTCACAACGACCGTCTCGCGCCTCGCGACGCAGATCCACGCTCACGTGTGCGCTGACGATCCCCACTGACGATCGCTACTCATGCGTTACGGCTCGGGCAATGACGGGAGCGGCGCGAGCTTTTGTGTCGCCGCGTGCGCAGATCGGCTCAGCGCAGCGCCTTGCGCATCACCCAGCGCGGTTGACCTCCGCTGCGGCCGGTCGTGGGCGCGGCACGCTCGAAGCCCGCGCGCTCGAACAGTTCGACACTGCCGACATAGCCGGAGACAACGTCGACGCGACCGCCACCAGCGTCCACCGGATACCCCTCGACTACCTCGGCGCCGCAGGTAGCTGCGTGCTGCACAGCACCGGCCAGCAGGTGATGCATCAGCCCGTGCTTGCGGTACCCGGCGCGGACGACGAAGCAGGCGGCGACCCAGGCGTTGCGGTCGTCCAGGACCGGGATGGTCCTGGAGCTGAGTAGGCGCCGGTAGCTGGCACGTGGCGCGATTGAACACCAGCCGACCACGATGTCGTCCACGTAGGCCAGTACGCCTGGGCCAGGTTCGGTGGCGCACTCTGCCCGCATGTAGCCGGGCCGGTCGCGGTCGGGCACGCGGCTGTCTCGGTACGCCATGCACCAGCAGCCGCGCGCATCGCGTCGTTGCGGGCCGACGACTGCGGAGAAGTCATCGAAGCGGCCCGTCGCGGACCGAATCTCGATCCTCGGCTCGTGGTCGGTCGGAAACCGCGAGGTGGACATGACCCAAAACCCCCAGCGCTCAGGCCTGCCGGTGGAAACGCGCGATCGTCACTGCTGCTCCGGGCCTTGGTAGGGCGGTTGCTGCGGATATTGGTAGCTGGGCCCCTGGTTCGGATTCTCCTGCGGGTACCGGTACCCGGGTTGACGGGGAAAGTCGTCTTGCGCTGCGGACTCGGCCGATGGCTCACCCGCTGGCTCATCCGGTGGCGGGTCGTCAGCGGTCGGTACCCGCTTGCGCAGGATCTCGGCGACGTCGACGGGCGGCGCGCCTGGTTCAGCCGCCCGCGAATCCGGATCGTCGTCGGACGCTCGCAGGTTCCTGGCCTCCGGCTGGTCCGCGGCCGCAGGCAGGTTGGAGTCGAACCAACTCGAGGTGTCCAGGGGCTCAGCACCGCCCGGGCCGCCGCTGCTTTGCGCGGCGAGCCAGGACGGCGCGGCGTCCGAAGCGCCCTGGCCGGACAGCCCCGCCAACCCCTCCAGCGCTTTGCTGAATTCGCTCGGGACGATCCACATCTTGTTGGCGTCGCCCTGCGCGATCTGCGGCAACGTCTGCAGGTACTGGTAGGCGAGCAGCGCCGGGTCAGGGCGTGCGGAGTGGATCGCGCCGAACGTCGTCTCGATCGCCTTCGCCTCACCCTGCGCGGCCAGATAGCGACCGGCCCGCTCACCCTCCGCGCGCAGGATGCGGGACTGGCGATCCGCCTCAGCGCTCAGGATGACGGATTGCTTCTTGCCCTCGGCGTCGAGGATCTGCGCCGCCTTCTGGCCCTCGGCGGTCTTGATCGCGGACTCGCGCTCGCCTTCGGCGGTCAGGATGATCGCGCGCTTGTTGCGGTCGGCACGCATCTGCTGCTCCATGGCGTCCTGGATCGAAGGTGGCGGGTCGATGGCCTTGATCTCGACGCGGGCGACCCGCATCCCCCACGGACCGGTCGCCTCGTCCAGTACGCCCCGCAGCTTGCTGTTGATCTCGTCGCGGCTGGTAAGGGCCTGCTCGAGGTTCAGCGAGCCGATCACGTTGCGCAGCGTGGTGATCGTCAACTGCTCGACGGCCTGGATGTAGTTCTGGATCTCGTAGGTGGCCGCGCGCGGATCGGTCACCTGGAAGTAAATGACGGAGTCGACGCCGACGGTCAGGTTGTCCGAGGTGATCACCGGCTGCGGCGGGAAGCTGACGACCTGCTCACGCAGATCGATGAGCGGCCGCATGCGGTCGACGAACGGGAGCAGCAATGTCAGGCCGGGCCCCTGGGTCCGGATGTACCGGCCGAGCCGTTCGACCACGCCGGCCCGGGCTTGTGGCACGATGCGCACCATCTTCGCAACAACGATCAACAGCACGGCCAGCACCACGATCAATGCGATCAGACCACCACTCATGAGACCTCCTCAGGGCCACTCACTGCGTTCTACCGTTCAGTACGTCCGGCTCCTCGGGCAGGACGACCGCGGTGGCACCGCTGATCCGCACCACCCGCACGATCGTGCCCGGCGCGAGGACGTGCTCCTCGTCGAAGGACCGGGCCGACCACTCGCCGCCGTTGAGACGGACGCGGCCGTCCCGGCTGTCGACCTCGCTCAGTACGATCGCCTCCATGCCGACCAGGGCGTCGCTGCCCATGACGGCCGTGCCGGACGAGGTCAGGTGCCGCTTCGCGATGGGACGCACCGCGCCGAGCAGCGCCAGCGTCGCGACGATCGCCACCAGGAACTGCAGCAGCACCGGGCCGCCCAGCGCCGCAGTGACCGCAGCGGCCGCTGCGCCGCCGGCGAACATCAGCAGCACGAAGGTCAGCGTCGCCGTTTCGGCGACGGCGAACACTCCCGCGGCGATGAGCCACAGCAACCAGTCGGGCATGATCTCATCGTGCCACCGATGGCAGGTGCGTGGTTCTTGGCCGGCGCCCTGACGCCGCCGCTCAGTACACCGTAACGAAGTCGATGAGTTCCTCGACCGCCCGCAGCAGGGGCACCTCGACATCGGCGAACGAGTCGACGCTGGCGAGGACGCGACGCCACATCTCGCGAGGCTCGCTGACACCGAGCGCGGCGCAGACACCGGATTTCCAGTCCGTACCGCGGGGCACGTCCGGCCAGGCGTCGATGCCGAGCGCCGTCGGCTTGACGGCCTGCCACACGTCCACGTACGGATGACCGGTGACCAGAACGGTGCGGGCATTCCCGGCGCGGCGCAGGTCATCGACGATCCGGGTCTCCTTGCTGCCCGCCACGAGATGATCGACCAGGACGCCGACCCGTCGGCCCGGACCGGGACCGAATTCGCGTACGTGCGAGACCAGGTCGTCGATACCGCCCAGCGGTTCGACGACGATGCCTTCGACCCGAAGGTCGTCGCCCCAGATCCGCTCGACGAGCGCTGCGTCGTGGACACCCTCGACCCAGATCCGGCTGGCGCGGGCGGTCCGGGCGGCGGCGTTCGCCACCGAGTAGGAACCCGATGCCGTCTTCCTGCGCGCCGGCGGGTTGGCCGCGACGGGATCGGGACGCACGAGCGTCACCAGGGCGCCGTCGACGAGGAACGCCGCGGGCAGCATGGCGAACATCCGTCGCCGCCCGTGGCGGTCTTCGAGCGTGACGACATCGCGTTTCTCGCCGGCGTCCACGGCGCGGCCGAGCGAGATCACCGCCCCGCAGAAGCTACCGTCCGCCGTTTCGACGACGAGCTCAATCTCGGCCGCCACGCGCGGGACCTGCCGACGCCGCTGGGGCCCGGTGGCGAGCACGTCGCGGTATCGGTCGGACACGCTTGGGGACGATACGTGTGCAAGTCGTCCAGGTAGCGGCACCACGCCCGGCGAGGCGGATGGCACGTGACCTGCGCGCTCGATCGCGCTAGGACGTGCGGGCCGCCTACGCTCGACGATCGTGTCCGACGTCCGCTCCGGCCCGCTGGCCGCCTGGGCCCGCTCGTGGTTGGCCGGCGTCGTGAGCCTCGATCAGGTGGTCGATGCAGTGACCGGCGACGACGAGACGCACGAGGTGGCCGGACTGGTCGAGTTCGGACACGTCGCGCTGCAGGACCTGCTCCTGGCGTGGCGGCATGCCGGCGCTCCCCGCTTCGTGCTGCCCGTCGCCGGCGACATCCGCGGGCTCCCCGGCCCCGCGCACGTACGGGCCGACGCTCTGCGAGCCGGCGGGGCCGTCGTCATCGGCGTCATCGGGCAGCCCGGGTACTCGGCAGTCCCCGAGGTCACCGACTACTCCCCCAGCTCGCGACTCACCACCGTGCGGTGGCAGGTGCGCGCCACCGAATCCGTGCCTGCAGACCACCTGGCGGTAGGCGACGCGCAGTACGACCTGACCACCGCGATCCGCGAGTCCGCAGCTGCCCTGGCGTCCGCCGATGTGGCGCGCTGGCGCCCTGACGTCGCCGACTCGTTGTCAGGTGCGCGTCGCGCGGGCGAGCGGGTTAACCTGCCGCCCAGCTACCCGCCCGGTGCCGTCGCCCTGCTGGCCCAGGCCGAACGCCTGCAGGCCGTCCTCGACCTCGCGCTTGCCGACCCCATCGGCGGCGCCGTTGACCGGGCCGGCATCGCAAGCCGCAGCGACGCGCTTGCGCCCCTCGCCACGGCCGTGCGGCGAGCGCGGGTCGCTGCCTACAACGCCACGAACAGCGACTGAGCGACCCGCAGCTCGACTCGTCCCGACGCGTTGCAGCGCGTGCTCGCCGATTGTCGATCGCGGTGACGTCGCTGATGGCTAGCGGTACCCACGGGGTACCTAGCCCGTGACGGGCAAGAAACCAATCGAGAGGAGCCAACGATGGCTGTCGACCGCGGACTGCTGGCACTGCTGGAAGCCAAACCGGGCAAGGGCGACGAACTGGCCGAGTTTCTGCGTCAGGGCCGTGAGCTCGCGGAGGCGGAAGCCGGGACCGTGACCTGGTACGCGTTCAGGCTGAGTGACACGACATACGGCATCTTCGACACCTTCGAAGCCGAGGACGACCGCCAAGCCCACATGAATGGTCAGATCCCGGCGGCGCTGGGGCAGGTCGGGCCCGATCTGCTGGCCACCGACCCGGACATCCGCCCGATCGACATCCTCGCGGTGAAGTGAGCACGCCGACCCTGAACTTCAAGCGACGGTTCGGAGGAAGCCGCTGACCGCGGACCGCCGGACCCCAGGCCCCGCTGCACCCGTAGGCCCACGTCCCAACCCAACCGACCACAAGGAGACGAGCATGTTCGGCAAGTTGACCAACGCGGCCGCAGTTCGGACGAGCTCGACATCATGACCCAACCGGGCCTCGCGTGAGCGCCGGCACGAGTCCTCGCCGCCTCGGGCTGGGCCTGCTCGCCGGCGCGGCAGCCGGCGCCGCCGGCACCACCGCGCTCAACGGCGTCACCTATCTGGACATGGCGATCCGCGGGCGCGGCACGTCGACCGCTCCGGAGGACACGGTCACGACTCTCGCCGACAAGACGCACACCACCATCCCCGGCGACGAGGAGACGCGCAGCAATCGCATCGCCGGGTTGGGCCCGCTCATGGGCCTGGTCACCGGCATCGGCGTCGGTGCCGCGCTCGGACTCGCGCAGGCCGCCGGATGGCGACCGGGCGTGGCCGCGAGCGCCTTGACCACCGGGATGGCGGCGATGGTCGGCAGCGACGTCCCGATGGCGGCGTTGGGCATCTCCGACCCGAAGACCTGGGCGGCGAAGGACTGGCTGGCCGACGCGGTCCCGCACCTGGCTTACGGGCTCGTCACCGCGGCGGTCGTCCGGGCCGTCGACACCGGCTAACGTGCCCGCGGCCGGTAATTACCGGTCGGTTGGCCTGTTCTCCAGGTAGCTCTTCGCCAGGTCGAAGCTCTCGGTCGCCGGAGTAGCCCGAGAAGCACAGGGCGAGGCGCCGCAGCGGGTGGGATCGCCGGCATGTCGGCCCGCGGCGTGGCCACGCACCACCGACTCAGGCGTCCAGAGCGTCGCGCAACTCCTGCCGGACGTCGGCGAACCAGGCGATCCGGCGGCGGATCACGTCGCCGACGCCCTCAGCCCACATCCGCGCCCATCCGCCGCCGCGGTGCAGCGCGGCCCAGTGCATAAACGCATACGAACCCGCGAATCGCATTTCGGCCGCCGCGAGCAGGCCCGCACCGTCGAACAGGTCGCGGCCGTACGCGTCGAGCATGAGCCGCAACCGCTGCCCGACATCGATGCCCGCGTGGGCCGGCGCACGGTCGGCCGGGTCGCACAGCGGCACCCAGTGCATCGCGGTGTTGGCGAGATCCAGCGCGCGCGTGGTGCGGTTACTGAGATCGAAGTCGATCAGGCCCGAGGCAACGCCCGCCCGGAACACCGTGTTCTGTGGCGTCACGTCCCGGTGCGCGACGAGCACCGGCTCGCCGGCGGGGAACTGCGGCGCGGGCCGATCCGGTTCGGTCACTCCTGCGGGCAGGTCGAAACCCTGGCTCGCATCGTGCAGGCGGCGCACCAGCCGGGCGACGCCCGGTAGTACGGCATCGACGGTTGCCCATTCGTCCACCGGATCGCCGGGGACGTCGCCGTCGAGGAAGGTGAGCACGTCACGGCCCTGCGTGTCGCGCCCGAGGTAACGGGGCGCACCGGCGAACCCGCGCGCGTCGAGATGGGCCAGATAGGCGGCCACGCCGTCGCTGGTCGGCTGGTGCGGGCGCCGCACGGTACGGCCAATCCGCACGACGCCGACGGTCACGTCGCCGGGGGGTAGCCCGATCACGGGACCGTCCGGGAACGTCATGTCAGCGGGATGCCGCGCCGTGGAACCGGGCAGCACCCGATCGAGCAGTCGATGCCGCACAACCCGAGGTTGCCCAACGTCCTCGGCGCGGCGCACGACACCCTCTCCTCGACGAGATCCGCGACAGCCGCGACGAACGCCGGGTGCGTGCCGGCGGTGGCTGCGCGCGCGAAGGCCATGCCGAGCCCGGCGGCCGTCTCGCGCGCTTCCGTGTCGAGATCCCATCGAATCTCGAGGTGGTCGGACACGAAACCCGTCGGCGCCACAACGACGGCCTGAACGCCGTCCGTCGCCAGGGTCCGAAGGTGGTCGTTCACGTCGGGTTCGAGCCACGGCACCTGCGGCGGACCGGAGCGCGATTGCCACACCAGGTCGAACTCGGCACCCGGACCTCGCACGAACGCTGCGACGAGGCGGGCGGTCTCGCGCTGCTGGGCGGCGTAGAGGCCGTTCCGCTCGGGCCCGGACGAATCGTTCATCGACACGGGGATCGAGTGCGCCGTGAACACGAGCCGGGCTGAGTCGCGCCGCGAGGGGGGCAGCTGCGCCAGCGCCTCGCGCACGCCGTCGCCATTGGCCGCCACGAACCCGGGATGGTCGAAGAAGTGCCGCAGCTTCACCAGCGTGGGCGCCCCTTCGCCGGACACGCGCCGGGCCTGTTCGAGATCGTCGCGGTACTGCCGGCATGACGAGTACGACGCCGTCGCGCTCGTGGCGAACACGAGGGCATTGCGGACGCCGTCGTGCCGCATCTGCCGCACGGCGTCGGCCACGTAGGGTTTCCAGTTGCGGTTGCCCCAATAGATGGGCAAGTCGATGCCGCGCTCGGCGAGCGTCGGTTGCAGCGCCGCGATCAGCGCGCGGTTCTGGTCGTTGATCGGCGAGACACCGTGGAAGTGCTGGTAATGCTCGGCGACCGTGACCAGCCGGTCGTCCGGGATACCGCGACCGCGTGTGACGTTGCGCAGGAAGGGCATGACATCGTCTGGACCCTCCGGGCCGCCGAAGGACAGGACGAGCAGAGCGTCGAACGTCACTCAGACGCCCATGGCGTGAAAACCGCCGTCGACGTGCACGATCTCGCCCGTCGTGGCCGGGAACCAGTCCGAGAGCAGGGCGACCGAGCTGCGCGCGACCGGTTCGCTGTCGGTGTTGTTCCAGCCGAGCGGCGCGCGGACGTCCCACGCGTCCTCGAAGGCGCTGAACCCAGGGATGCTCTTCGCGGCGATCGTGCGCAGCGGGCCCGCCGAGATCAGGTTGACCCGGATGTTGCGCGGCCCGAGCTCGCGGGCGAGATAGCGCGACGCGGACTCGAGCCCGGCCTTTGCGACGCCCATCCAGTTGTAGGCCGGCCACGCCACGGTGGCATCGAAGGTCATCCCGAGGATCGAAGCGCCGCCCTCGCCGAACAGCGGCAGGCAGGCGGCCGCGAGGGACTTGAGTGAGAACGTCGACACCTGGACCGCCGTCGCCACGTCCTCCCACGGCGTCTCGAGGAAGCCGTCGCCCAGGCAGGACGCGGGCGCGAAGCCGATCGCGTGCACCACGCCGTCGAGCCCGTCGACGTGCTCGCCCACCCGGTCTGCGAGCGAGGCGAGCTGCTCGGGGTCCGCGACGTCCAGTTCGATCACCGGCGGCGGATCGGGCAGGCGCTTCGCGACGCGTTCCACCAGCGACATTCGGCCGTAGCCGGTCAGCACGACGGTGGCGCCCTGCTCCTGCGCGAGCCTTGCCACCGAGAAGGCGATGGAGGCGTCGGTGATGACGCCGGTGATCAGCAGCCGCTTGCCGTCGAGCAACCCCATGGACGAACCCTCTCAGCCGTTGACTTCCTACAGACCCATGCCTACGCCGCCGTCTACCGGCAGCACCGCGCCGGTGACGTACGCCGCGGCGTCCGACGCGAGGTACAGAGCTGCGCCGGCGATCTCCTCGACCGTGCCGTACCTCTTGAGGGGGACGCTCGCGAGTACCTCGCTCCGGCGCGCCTCGCTCATCGCCGCGGCCATATCGGTGTCTATGAATCCGGGGGCGATGACGTTCGAGGTGATCGAGCGGCTGCCGATCTCACGCGCGATCGAACGGGACAATCCCACGAGCCCGGCCTTGCTCGCCGCGTAATTCGCTTGGCCGGGTGAACCGACGAAGGCGACGACGGACGACACGAAGATCAGTCGGCCCCGTCGAGCCCGCAGCATGCCCTGCACCGCCCGTTTGGCCACGCGGTAGGCGCCGGCCAGGTTGGCGTCGATCACCCTGTCGAAGGATTCCTCGCTCATCCGCAGCAGCAGCGTGTCGTCGGTGATTCCGGCGTTCGAGACGAGGACCTCGACCGGGCCGAACTCGGCCTCGATCGCGGAGAACGCCGCCTCGACCTGCTCACCCGACGTGACGTCGCACTCGACGCCGAACAACCCGTCGGGTGCCCCGCTGCCGCGGTGGGTGACGGCGACGCGGTCGCCGTTGGCCGCGAACGCTTGCGCGATGCCCAGCCCGATGCCGCGATTGCCGCCGGTCACGAGCACGACACGTCCACTCATGTGCGTCGACGCTAGCGGATCGATGCGGCGGCGCTCGTCACCGCGAGTCACCGACGCGTACGGTCGGCCTGTGCGCGCGATCCAGATCACCAAGTTCGGTGGGCCTGAGACCCTTGTCGTCCGCGATCTGCCCGAGCCGACGCCATCCGAGAATCAGCAGGTCTTTCCCGTACTCGCCGCGGGGGTCAACTACGCCGATACGCACCAGACCGAAGACTCCTATCTCGCCAAGCAGACGTTGCCGCTGATCCCCGGTTCCGAGGTCGTGGTCCGGAACGCGTCCGGACAGCGGCTGGTCGGGCTCGTCGGCAGTGGCGGATACGCGCAGCGGGTCGCCGCCGAGCCTCAGATGATGTTCGAGGTTCCCGAGTCGGTGAGTGACGCGCAGGCGCTGACCACCCTCGTGCAGGGGGCGACGGCCTGGCACCTGCTCCGCACCAGCACGCACCTGCAGCCGGGCGAGACCGTAGTCGTCCACGCCGGCGCCGGTGGTGTCGGCACGCTGGCGATCCAGCTCGCCAAGCGGTGGGGGGCCGGGCGCGTGATCGCCACCGCGTCGAGTGAGCAGAAGCGCGCACTGACCCTCGAACTCGGCGCCGACGTCGCCGTCGACTCTCGCGCCGGCGACCTTACGACCGTCCTGCGCGAAGCCAACGAGGGACGCGCCGTCGACGTCGTGCTCGAGATGACCGGTGGCCCGGTCTTCGACCAGAGCCTGGCTGCCCTCGCCCCGCTCGGCCGGCTCGCGGTGTTCGGCATGGCCAGCCGCACCGCGGCCGCGCCCGTCGACCCGGCCCGGTTGATGTCGCGCAGCACCGCGGTCATCGGCTTCTGGCTGATGCACATCGTGGCTCGCCCGCAGCTGATGGCCGCAGCGGTCACCGATCTGATGGGCCTGATCGCGGACGGTTCGATCCGACCCGTCCTCGGCGACACCTACTCACTCGACGGGGCCGCCGACGCGCATCGGGCGCTGCTCGACCGCAGCTCCGTCGGCAAGCTGATCATCGACCCGCAGGCCTGACCGGCTGGCTCGCGAAGGGTAGGGTGGTGGTTTCGCCGGTCGGTCGATCACGTTTCCCAGCTGGGCACGCCGCGGCCCATCGCGAGCGTCCCCAGCCCCTGAACCCGTGATCAGACGAGGCGGCCCGACCACAGCATCGACGCCCCGCCGGCAGCGAACAGCACGAGCACGCCGCTGACCAGGAACCAGTAACTGACGTCGCGCTTCTTGGTCGTGTAGCCGATCTGTGAACCGATGTCTTGATAGACCGATCGCAGCTGCTCGTCGGAGTACGCCGAGTGGAACGATCCGCCGGTCGCCCCGGCGATGTCTCGCAGCGTGGTCTTGTCTGCCGGCACGGGCGTGGTCTGGCCGTTGATCGTCACCGTGCCGTCGTCGCGGCCGAAGGCGATTGTCGAGACCTCGATGTGTTCCTTCTTCGCCTCGGCGACCGCGGACGCGACCGAACGGCCATAGGTGTTCGTTCCGTCGCTGAGCAGGACGATGCGGGCCGGTGGCGGCTTGTCACCCTTGTTGGCGGTGCCACTGTTGAAGACCTGGATCGCCTGCAGGGAGGTGAAGATCGCCTCGCCGATGGCGGTGGACTGCCGGAGATCCGTGTGGTCCTGAATCGACTTGATCACCACGCCGCGGTTCAGCGTCGGAGGGACGTTCAGCGTCGCCGCGCCGCCGAACGTCACCAGCCCGAGGTTGATCCGGGAGGGCAGCAGGCCGACGAACGACTTGGCGGCATTGCGGGCGACGACGATGCGCGAGGGCAGCACGTCGGTGGCCTGCATGGAAAGCGAAACGTCGATCGCGAGCATCACCGTGGCGTTCTCGCGGGCGACCTTGACCGACTTCGCCGGCTTGGCGGCTCCGATCGACAGCACCGACATTGCGATCAGCAAGAACGCGAAGGTGAGGTGCCTTCGCCAGCCGGGCCGGCGCGGCGCGATGCTGCCGAGCAGCTCGACATTGCTGAAGCGGGCCACGAACTTCTTACGCCGCACTTGCAGCACGATGTACGCGGCCGCGAAGAGGGCAACGACGACGAGCAGCAACAGGAAGGCGGGCGAGATGAACATCAGCGAACTCCGGCTCCGACAGCACCCACGACGAACTGGCGACGGGCGATGACGAAGCGCACGACGTCTCCGATCCAGTCCCGGTCGGTGCGCAATTGCAAATGGGCGGCCCCGGCGTGCCGGAGCGAGGTCGCGATGCGCTCGCGCTGCTGCGCGGCGGCGGCGGCGTACTGGACCTGAACCCGGCGATCGGAGGTCTGCACCTCGAGCTGCTGACCGGTCTCAGTGTCGACGAACGTCACGAGCCCGGCCGAGGGCAGCTCGAGCTCACGCGGATCGAGGATCTCGACGGCAAGCAATTGATGGCGCCCGGACAGCGAACGCAGCGCGCGTTCCCACGGCGGGGACGTGTCGCCACCCTCCAGGAAATCCGAGACGACCGCGACGAGCCCGCGGCGACGCTGCGGGCGGCGCAGTTGTTCGAGCATCCCGGCCAGATCGTTGCGCCCGGCCCCTGCGGCGCGCGGGGTCTGCGCGATCCGGCGCACCAGGTGCCGGGCGTGGGCGCGACCGCCGAGGGCCGGGATGACGTAGCTCTGCTCGCCGTTGCCGACGATCGCGCCGACCCGATTGCCGCCGCGCACGGTCAAGTGAACGATGGCGGTGATCGCAGCCAGGACCAGCTCCCGTTTCTCGGTGAGGCCCGTCCCGAAGTCCATGCTCGGGGATAGATCGACGACGAGCCACGACTCGAGTTCGCGGTCGGCCACGGTCTGGCGGATGTGCGGGACCATCGTGCGGGCAGTGACCGGCCAATCCATCCGGCGGACGTCGTCGCCGACGAAATACTGCCGCGACTCCCCCGCCTCGCTACCCGGACCCGGGACCAGGCCCAGGTAGTTGCCTTGCAGCAGACCATCCAGCTTGTTGCGTACGGCGAGCTCGAGACGGCGCAGCAGGGCGTCTGCACCGTGCAGATCGAGGCTAGGGCCGTGATCCCGCGCCTGCGGCGCGTCCGGATTCGAGCTGGTCACGCCGAGCGCTCACCCCACTGGGACTGCTGCGGAGCGGCCTGGCCGAATACGAGCGGCTGGCCGGTGGGCTGGTTGTGCGCGCGCGGCGGCGGTGCCATGTCGGGCTGCCCGGCCCGCTGGCGGGACGCCACCTGTGGCAGCGGCACCGCCTGCAGGACACGACGGATCGCGTGCGAGGCGGGCACGCCGTCGGCGATGGCGTCATAGCTCAGCACCATGCGATGCGCGAGCACGTCGACGGCGATGTCCAGGACGTCCTGGGGCAACACGTAGTCCCGCCCCCGGGTTAGGGCCATGGCGCGTCCCGCGGCGACCAAGCCGAGGCTCGCCCGCGGGCTTGCGCCGTAGGAGATCCACTGCGCCACGTCGTCGAGGCCCACCTGCTTGGGGGTCCGGGTGGCGAGCACCAGACGCACGACGTAGTCGACGATCGCGTGGTGGACGAACACGCGGCTCGAGGTCGCCTGGAGGCGTTGCAGATCTTCGGTGCTCAGTACCGGGTTTGCGACGGGCGGTTGCGCGCCCATCCGATAGATGATCTCCCGCTCTTCGGACGCGGTCGGGTAGTCGACGACGATCTTCATCAGGAAGCGGTCCCGCTGGGCCTCGGGCAGCGGGTAGACGCCTTCGGACTCGATCGGGTTCTGGGTCGCGAGGACGAGAAACGGCGCCGGGACGTCGTAACGGATGCCACCGATCGTCACGTGCCGCTCGGCCATGACCTCCAGCAGGGCCGACTGGACCTTCGCGGGGGCCCGGTTGATCTCGTCGGCCAGGACGAAGTTGGCCATGATCGGGCCGAGCTCGGTGTCGAACTTCTCCGCGCCGGGCCGGTAGATGCGGGTACCGACGATGTCGGACGGGACGAGGTCGGGGGTGAACTGCAACCGCGAGAACGTGCCGGTGACCGTGCGGGCCAGCGTCTCGACGGCGAGGGTCTTGGCCACGCCCGGCACGCCCTCGAGCAGGCAGTGTCCCTGCGCCAGCAGGGACACGACCAACCGCTCAACGAGGCGCTCCTGACCGACGATCACCCGCTTGACCTCGAACATCACGCGTTCCAGCGCCGTCGCGTCGGCGGCGGGTGTCTGGATCTGGTCGGACTCGCTCACGTGATCTCCCTGCTCGTGGTACCGGTCGCGATGCGCTTCGGGCAGACCAGATCACGGTACGGGACGACGCTGTACGGTCGCTGGGTGTTGCTGGGAAGCGGATCGGAGCCCGAACGCCCCCGGTGTTCGGCGCCCCGCTGCTCGGCAAGGGGATGCCGAGCCGACGCGACGACCGATTTGCGCTGGCGTAACCCGTCGCTGCACGACGCGGCGCGCGTGAAGCACTGGCTGGCCTGCGATGCGCATGCCGACTCGCTGGCCGACTTTCTCGCTCGCCGCAGCTTCCTGCTCGACCGCGCCGCGCTGGACGGATCGCCTACGGCGTGACCACCGAGGCGATCTGCCCGTAGTTCCATGCCCCGTTCGTGCGCTGGACGCCGGCCTGCATCGTGTAGGTCGTGCGCGAGCCACAAGCGACTGCCGTGGTGAAGACCGCGCCAGCACCCGGACGTGCGTAGACCCGCGTCGGCTTCGCGCCGCCCACCACCAGCACGAACCGGTGCCGGGACGTGTTCACCGCCGGAACCCACGAACCATCCGGGTTCGCATGCCCGAGCGCGATGGTGACCGCGGCGTGCGTGCAGTCGTAGGTCATCGTCGCCACCACAGCGGGCACGGCCGGGCAGTCGACCGTGAATGATCCCGCGGCGGCGACGGGCCGCGACCAGCCGTGCGGTGTGCGGTATTGCCAGGCGGCACTCACCCGCGTGCCGTCCCCCGGCCGCGCCGAGACGGTGCGACAGACCGGCTTGCTCGACGCCGGGAAGTCCGCGGTCAGCGCCGTCGCACCCAGGCGGTAGACGAGCCGGCTTACGTACCTGCTCGCCGGGGCACAGGCGGACAGCGTCGTGAGCGGGCGACCGGCGCAGGCGGTCGTGCAGGCATAGCGATTCGAGAAGCCGCTGACGCGGGCCTGGAAGGACGACGAGCCGCGCGCTGCGCTCCGCGAGCCCCACGAGACCATCCGCTGTTCGGACGCGCGGGGGTGGCTGATCCGCAGCGTGGTCGCCGCGAGGCCGATCGCCGTCGCCACGATCCGCACCTGGCCGAGGTCTGAGACCGCGTACGGCACCCGGGCGACGCCGCGGGCGTCTGTCCGAACCTGCGCCGGCACGCTCGCATTCGCCGAATGGGTCAGCCGCACCAGCGCCCCCGCGACCCCGTGTCCGCTGCTCGTGCGCACCTGCACCGAGCCGACCGCGGACTGGCCGGGCAGCACCGCCTTCGGGGTGCTCAACAGGACGACGTACGGGCCTGCCTGACTGCGCGCAGCCGAAACGTGCGCGGCCACAGTCCTGTTCACCGCAGCCGACAGCGAATGGGCTCGACGCCGCACGTCCTGCGTGTTCCCGGCGAGCGTGTTGACCACCTGGCTCTCGATCGCGGCCGAGTAGGTCGAGCGGGCGTCGCCCCAGCGGGAGAGCGCGTAGGCGAGTTGCCGCGACGCACCGACGCTGATCCCCGGATAGCGGGCGCCACTCGACAGCGACACCCGCCGCGGCACTGCCTTCGACGGGCTCAGGCAATACACCTTCGTGCCGCCGCTGACGTAGTAGCCAACGAAGTCACCGCCGCCGACGCGGTGACCGAGGCCGGCGCGCAACGTGCTGGACGCAGCGTGCGCGCCGACCCCCACCACCGCCGACAACACACCGCCGAGCATCGTGGCCAGCACCGCGAGCACACTCACCCGGCGCCACCGAGTCGAGCCCAATCTGAACGTTCCCAGTAGTTTTCGCATGGGCATACCCTGGCAACGTCCGGGGTCGCCACGACTCGTGGAACACGCTTCTGTGGACAACGGGCCGGGTTGTGGACGGCCCTCAGCAACGACTGCCGAGATCGGCTACCGTGCGCCGACGCTCAGCCGCCGATGGCCGACATCGTGCGCTCGGGCTGGACGAAGGTCGCCGAGCCGATGCCGTGCCCGGCCTGCTTGCCCGCGACTGCCGTGCGGATCACCTCGGCGAGTTCGTCGTCGGACGCACCGGTGCGCAGCGGCCCACGCAGGTCGGTCTCGGACTGCGCGAACAAGCACGTGCGCAGCTGCCCGTCCGCGGTCAGGCGCAGCCGGTCGCAGTCGCGGCAGAACGGCCGGGTGACCGACGCGATGATGCCCAAGCGTCCGATCGATGCCGCCCAGGTGTCGTGGTCCGGGCCGTCCACGACCTCGAATTCCTCGGCGGGGGCGGACGAGTTCCGGTCGAGGGGACGGATCTCGTACCGCTCGCTCAGCAGCGTCAGGATCTCGTCGGCGGTGACCATCGACTCGCGCGCCCAGTTGTGGTCGGCATCGAGCGGCATGTGCTCGATGAAGCGCAGCCGGTACCCCTTGCGCAGGGACCAGGCGAGCAGCTCCGGCGCCTCGGCCAGGTTCCCGTCGCGCATCAACACCGAGTTGATCTTCACCGGGGAGAGGCCGGCGTCGGCCGCGGCCTGGATTCCGGCGAGCACGTCGGGCAGCCGGTCGCGGCGGGTCAGGGCGGCGAAGCGTTCGCGGTCGAGAGTATCGACGGAGATGTTGATCCGCTGCAGCCCGGCCTCGACAAGCGTGCGCGCGTTCCGGGCGAGGGTCACGCCGTTGGTCGTCAGTGACAGCTCGAGCGGTGGCTCCAACGCTGCGAGCCGGGCGATCACCTCAGGCAAGGTCGGATGGACGAGCGGTTCGCCGCCGGTGAGCCGGACGCTCGTCACCCCCAGCTGCGCGAACAGGCCGGCGAGCCGCAGAAACTCGTCGTCGGTGAGGCGCTGCGCCTTCGTCAGCCAGTCGAGCCCCTCGGCCGGCATGCAGTACGTACAGCGCAGCGAGCACAGGTCGGTCAACGAGATGCGTAGGTCGGTGGCGACGCGGCCGAATTGGTCGACGAGTTCGCCGCGCGGCGGCAGGACGGGGGTTGACACGTCCCCCACGCTACGCGTCAGGTGAGCGGCCTGGTGGCGCCGTAGTAGCCGGACTCGACCTGCTGCCAGGGAGTGATCTTGACGACGTCCCCGCTCTGTGGTGCCTGGACGACATCGCCGTGGCCGATGTAGATCGCCACGTGGCCGATGCCTCCAATGGTGCCGTCCCCGCTCCAGAACAGCAGGTCACCCGGCTTGAAGTTGTCAGAGGAAGGATGTTGTCCCCCTGCCTGCGTGTACTGGGTTGCCGCGAAATGGTCCCAGCTCTGGCCCCATGCGAAGAGCACGAGGCCGGAGCAGTCGAAGCCGACAGTGCCACACGGGGCAATCGGGTCGCTGCACCCGCCGTCGGTGGGCCCGTACTGGTTGCCCGCGGCCCATATATAGGGTTCGCCGAGCCAGCTCAGCGCGCGATGGGCGGCGCGGCGGCCCTTCGCCGCGGTCCAGCTGCCGCCGCTCGGCGGGGCCGGGCTGGAGACTGGCCCCGCCGAGTAGCTACTGCCACCGCCACCACTGCTGCCACCGTTGTTGTTTCGCTGCCTCGCCTGCGCGCGCGCTTCGCTCTGCTGGCGGTCGATCTCTTGCTGCCGGGCGACAGCGCGGTCGTGCGCGAGCTTCTGCTGTCGCGCGATCTCCTGGAGCCGGGCGACCTCCTGCAGGTAGGCGTTGAACTGCGCGCGCTGGCCCGTGAGCGTCGCGAGCTGAGACTTCGCGCTGGTCAGCTGCACCTGGGCGGTGCTCATCGTGTTCTGCAGGCTGGCCGTCTGGGTCTGCTGGTCAGCGAGCGCGGCCTGAGCGTCCCTCTGCGCGTTCTTGGCCGCGGCGGCAGCCGATGTCGCGTTCTGCTTGGCCACCTTGGCCGCCGCGTCCGCATTGGAAAGCTCGACCGATGCCTGCTGCAGTTGGTCGATCGCCGTCAGATTGCTCTGCGACTGGTACTGCAGCAGCGCGCTCTGATCGAGCAACGAGTTCGGGTCATTGGCGCTGAGCAGCACACCGGTCATACCGGCCGGCTGGCCGTCCATGTACTGCGCCTGGACGTACTGGGTGAACTTCGTCCGCGCCCCGACGACAGATTGGCGCGCCTTGGCGATGCGGACGGACGCGGCCGCGGCCTTCTGCTGGGCGATCTGCAGCTGCTGGTACTTCAATGCGTACTTCTGCTCGGCGAGGTCGGATCGGCCGCGAAGCTCCTGCAGCTTCTGCTGCGCATCCGCGATCTGACCGCTGAGCTGTCCGATCCGTGAGGCGACTGCGTCCTTCTGGGCCTGCGCGGAGTTCAGCTGCTGGTTCGTCGGATTAGGCGGGGGCGTCGGCAGCGGGATGGCGCTCGCGGGGTGCGGGACTGCGAAGAGCAGCCCGGCGGTGGTCGTCACGCTGACCGCGAGTCCGGTCAGGCGCCGGCGTCTGGTTGGGCTCTTTCGCACAGCAGCTCTCTTCATCCGCAGGTCGGTGACGTCCCCGCTCGAACCTCGTCGACCCAGACTGCCAGCTAAGTCCCATCTGCGCCAGAGGCACCACCAGAAACAACTGCACCAACTTTCACAGGAGCAGTGAGATCGGCTGCGCGGACGAGCCGCCGGCGGCGCCAGGCTTCCCACCGGCTCATGGCGACGTACGCTGCGCCTGCATAGAGCGCCCCGGCCACGAGATCGAGGACGTAGTGCTCGCCGGAGTAGACGAGCGTGAAGCCCATGGCCACGGGATACAAGGCCGCGAGCCAGCGCCATCGCGAGCGCAGTTGCGTGATCGCCACGATCGCCACCAGCGTCGCGAAGGCTGTGTGCAGGGACGGCATGGCGGCCACCGGGTTGGTGCCATCCTGCTGGGCGCGCTCGAGGGTTTCGTGGACGTTGCCCAGGTGGAACCAAGTCCAGCCACGGGCGGACAGACGGCTCACGGGTTCGGTGAAACCGTCACGGGCGGCGAACCACGGCGGCGCCTCCGGGAACACGCAGTACGTGACCAGCCCGGCCACCGACAGCAGGATGACGCGCGAGATGTAGCGCAGCCACACCGCGCGGTCGCGCAACCACAGCACCGCCGCGAGTATCGGCGTGGCCAGGAAGTGCGAGGTGTACACCAGCGTGCAAATGGCGTCGTACCAGTACACGTGCGACGGGTTGTACAGGTGGTGTTGCAGCCATACCGTCGGCTCGGTGCCGGCGAAGAACCAGCGCTCGGCGTCGAGGATGTCCTTCTCGTGCAACGTGACGCCGAACGTGTCGACGACGCTGCGGGTGCGGTCGTAGAGGACGAGGACGAGGGTGAAGGGCAGCCAGTCGAGGAACACCCGCCCGGCGTTGCGCCAGCCGTGCCCGACGCTGGTCAGCGCAAGCCCGAGCATGATGATGATTGCGAGGCTGATCCGGCCAGTGGGTACTCCCACGACGACGACGATGCCGATCAGGACCGCCGCATACGCCGCGTACGCAGCCAGCCGTACCCGCGTCCACCCCACTGCGTGCAGCGGGCGCAGCATTGCCCCGTACAAAGTGGTGAACGTGGTGGCCGGTAGTCGACGGCGCCCGGTCGGGCGATCCGGGTCGTCGAGCACGACGAGATCGCGCTCGGACTCGGCTTCCACGTCGGGCAGTTTACGGCCGGTTCGCTGCGATTCGGTCATCGGCGAGGCGCGCGTCGGCGATCGCGAGTGGTATCTTGACGTCAAGATATCTGGCTGACGAACTTCATCGAACAGGAGCCTGCTGTGCCGGCAGAGAGCAAGAACAGCTTCGGAGCCCGCGCCTCACTGACGGTCGGCGACGACCGGCTCGACTACTTCCGCCTGGACGCGATCGCCGGGTACGAGAAGTTGCCGTTCAGCCTAAAGATCCTGCTCGAGAACCTGCTGCGCACCGAAGACGGCAAGGACGTCCCGCCCGAGCAGATCCGCGCCGTCGGCAACTGGGACCCGGACGCCGAACCCGACACCGAGATCCAGTTCTCCCCCGCCCGCGTCGTCATGCAGGACTTCACCGGCGTCCCCGCCGTCGTGGACCTCGCCACCATGCGAGAGGCGGTCGTCGAGCTCGGCGGCGACGCGACCAAGATCAACCCCCTGGCGCCGGCGGAGCTCGTCATCGACCACTCGGTGATCGCAGACCTGTTCGGCACGCCGGATTCCTTCGAGCGCAACGTCGAACTCGAGTACGAGCGCAACCGCGAGCGCTAACAATTCCTGCGCTGGGGCCAGACCGCTTTCGACGAGTTCAAGGTCGTCCCGCCCGGCACCGGCATCGTGCACCAGGTCAACATCGAGTACCTCGCCCGCGTCGTGTTCTCCCGCAACGGCCTGGCCTACCCCGACACCCTCGTCGGCACCGACTCACACACCACGATGGTCAACGGGCTGGGCGTGCTCGGCTGGGGCGTCGGCGGCATCGAGGCCGAGGCCGCCATGCTCGGCCAGCCGGTCAGCATGCTCATCCCTCGCGTCGTCGGCTTCAAGCTCAACGGCGAGATGCCCGACGGCTCGACGGCCACTGATCTCGTTCTCACCATCACCGAGATGCTGCGCAAGCACGGCGTCGTCGGCAAGTTCGTGGAGTTCTACGGGCCCGGCGTCGCCGCCGTCCCGCTCGCCAACCGGGCCACGATCGGCAATATGAGCCCCGAGTACGGCTCGACCTGCGCGATCTTCCCGATCGACGACGAGACGCTGCGCTATCTACGCTTCACCGGCCGCAAGGACGACCAGATCGCGCTCGTCGAGACCTATGCCAAACAGAACGGCCTGTGGCACGACGCGTCGGTCGAACCGTCGTTCTCCGAAACCCTCGCGCTCGATCTCTCGACGGTCGAACCGTCGCTCGCCGGGCCGAAGCGCCCGCAGGACCGCGTCCCATTGAAATCGGCCAAGCCGATGTTTCGCGAGGCCCTCGGCAGCTACGTCGACGGCGACTCGGTGCGCAACGGCGTCGACGAGTCGAGCGCCGAGAGCTTCCCCGCCTCGGACCCACCCGCACCGAATGCCGACGACAACGAGGATGCGCCGCGCGTCCCGTCCGCCGCGAACGGCGCCACGGGTCGTACCTCGAGTCCGGTCGACGTCACGTTCTCCGACGGCAGCGAGGGCGTTGTCGACCACGGCGCTGTCGTGATCGCGGCCATCACGTCCTGCACCAACACCTCGAACCCGTCGGTGATGATCGGCGCCGCGCTGCTGGCCAAGAAGGCGGTCGAGAAGGGCCTGGCCAGCAAGCCGTGGGTGAAGACGTCACTGGCGCCCGGCTCCAAGGTGGTCACCGACTACTACGACCGCGCCGGGCTGACGCCGTACCTCGAGAAGCTCGGCTTCAACCTGGTCGGCTACGGCTGCACGACGTGCATCGGGAACTCCGGGCCGATCATCGAAGAGGTTTCCGAGGCGGTCAATGCCAACGACCTCGCCGTCACGGCGGTGCTCTCGGGCAACCGCAACTTCGAGGGACGCATCAACCCCGACGTGAAGATGAACTACCTGGCCTCGCCGCCCCTCGTCGTCGCCTACGCGCTGGCGGGGTCGATGGACGTCGATCTGATGCAGGACCCGCTCGGCACCGACGCCGACGGCAACGACGTGTACCTGCACGACATCTGGCCGTCCCCGCAGGAGATCGAGGAGACCATCGACTCGGCGATCGCCAGCGAGATGTTCAGCAAGGACTACGCCGACGTGTTCGCCGGCGACGAGAAGTGGCAGGGGTTGCCCACCCCCGAGGGCGACACGTTCGAGTGGGATTCCGGGTCCACCTACGTCCGCAAGCCCCCGTACTTCGAGGGCATGCGGCCCGAGCCGTCGCCGGTCACCAACATCGCCGACGCGCGGGTGCTGGCCAAACTCGGCGACTCGGTGACCACCGATCACATCAGCCCGGCCGGCGCGATCAAGGCCGACTCGCCCGCCGGCGAGTACCTCGCCGAGCACGGCGTCGAGCGGCGCGACTTCAACTCCTACGGCTCACGGCGCGGCAACCATGAGGTGATGATCCGCGGCACCTTCGCGAACATCCGGTTGCGCAACCAGCTCGCCCCCGAGACCGAAGGCGGATACACCTGCGACTTCACCGCCGACGGCGACATCACGTCGATCTACGAGGCGTCGGTGAACTACGCCGAAGCCAGGACGCCGCTGGTGATCCTCGCCGGCAAGGAGTACGGCTCCGGTTCGTCACGGGACTGGGCGGCCAAGGGCACCGCGCTGCTCGGCGTGCGTGCAGTCATCGCGGAGTCCTACGAGCGCATCCACCGCTCGAACCTGATTGGCATGGGCGTGCTTCCGCTGCAGTACCCGGACGGCGAGACCGCCGACTCACTCGGACTCACCGGTGAGGAGACCTTCTCGATCACCGGCGTCGAGGCTTTGAACGACGGCTCGATCCCGCGAACGGTCAAGGTCAAAGCCCACTCCGAGTCCCGGGCGGACACCGGGTTCGATGCGCGGCTGCGCATCGACACCCCCGGCGAGGCCGACTACTACCGCCACGGCGGGATCATGCAATACGTCCTGCGCTCGCTGCTCTGACGCTGGGCGGTCTTCTACCCCCCGCACCACGCGGACGGCGCGCAGACGCGGCCAGGGTGCCGAACCGAACTTGCGCCCGCCTAACCGCGGCAAAGATCAGGTCACAAGGCGGTCACGGATTGCCGTAACTCGGTCGACTCTGGGATATGTTCGCGCGCACAACATTCGATCGGGCCGAACCCCACTCTCGCCTTCTGCGCGGCATAGGCGGCCCACCCCTCCTGAGAGGCGTTGACCTGCAAATGCGCAAGACCACTGTGGCAATTGCGGTACTCGGCATCACGGCGGCAACCGCCCTGAGTGCCTGCAGCAGTTCGGGCAAGAAGAGCGGCTCGTCGAGCCCGGCGTCCGGATCTTCCCCGGTCTCCTCGGCGGCCGGATCCAGCGGCACGGGCGGTGCACTCGACGGCAAGGGCGCCAAGGTCGGCATCATCCTGCCCGAGACCGGCACCTCACAGCGGTGGATCACGGCCGACCCCGTGGCACTCAAGGCGGATTGCGACAAGGCGAACCTCAAGTGCGACATCGCGAACGCGCAGGGCAACGCCGCGACGATGAAGTCGATCGCCGAGAAGATGGAGAGCAACAACGTCAAGGTGCTGATGCTCGTCGCCATCGATCCCAGCTCGGCGGCAGCGATCGAGCAGGGCGCGAAGGCCAAGGGCATCCTGACCGTCGACTACGACCGCTTCGTCGACGGCGGCACCGCGTCGCTCTATGTCTCCTTCGACAACACGAAGGTGGGCGAGCTGCAGGGCCAGGCCTTGACGAAGTGCTCGCAGGTGCAGGGGCAGAGCGCGGTCAAGTACGTCCAGATCGACGGCGCGCCGACCGACAACAACGCGGCGCTGTTCAAGAAGGGCTACGAGAGCGTGCTGCCCAAGACGCCCGGCTGGAAGCTCATCGACGATCAGACCGGCAACTGGGACGTCCCGACCGCGAAGACCGTCTTCACCAAGATGCTGCAGGCCACCCCGTCGCTGAAGGCCGTCATGGTCGCCAACGACGACATGGCCGGCGGCGTGGTGTCCGTCCTGCAGAACCAGAACCTCAACGGCAAGGTCGCCGTCGGCGGTCAGGACGCGACCGCCGCCGGTCTGCAGCGCATCCTGTCCGGTGACCAGTGCTACACGATCTACAAGCCGTCCAAGGACGAAGCCGGTGCCGCGGTCGACGCTGTTGTGCAGCTGGTGAACGGCAAGCCGGTCACGACGAAGGACACCATCACGAGCAAGAACGGGAGCAAGACGCCGGCGATCCTGGCAACAACGGCCCAGATCATCACCAAGGCCAACGTCAAGACCGTCATCGCCGATGGGTACGCCAGCAAGGCAGCCGTGTGCACAGGCAAGTACGCCGCCCTCTGCGCGCAGGCCGGTATCTAGCAACACCCGCACGAGCCCGTGGGGGGGGGGGGGGGGGGGGGGGGGGGGGGGGGGGGGGGGGGGGGGGGGGGGGGGGGGGGGGGGGGGGGGGAGGGGGGGGGGGGGGGGGCG
>JBPCOE010000060.1:0-57767 GCA_051000605.1 Jatrophihabitans sp. | reverse complement strand
ACGCAGCCAAGACGGACGCAGCCAAGACGGACGCAGCCAAGACGGACGCAGCCAAGACGGACGCAGCCAAGACGGACGCAGCCAAGACGGACGCAGCCAAGACGGACGCAGCCAAGACGGACGCCGCCCCGGCCGGGACGCCGGGCGAGGCAGACGAGCCGGCGGCGGGAAGCTGACGTGCTCGAGGAAGCCCTCGAGCACCTGGTGCGCGGCATCGTCGATCACCCTGACGACGTCCAGGTCGACCTGATCGACAACCGGCGTGGGCGCTGTCTCGAGATCCGGGTGCATCCCGACGACCTGGGCCGCGTCATCGGCCGCAACGGACGGACTGCGAAGGCGTTGCGTCAGGTCATGAACGGCGTCGGGGGCAAGGGCATCCGCGTTGACGTCGTCGACGTCGACCGCCGCTGAGCGGATCCGACATGCCCGATCGTGTCGATGAGCTGATCACGGTCGGGCGGATCGGTCCGCCGCGTGGCGTGCGCGGCGACCTGTTCGTCCAACCGTTCACCGATACGCCTGAGGAACGGTTCGCGGTGGGCTCGGTACTCGCTACTGAACCCGCCGCCGGCCCGCTAACCGTCGAGTACTTGAACCTCAGCAGCGCGAGGATGGTGCTGCGGTTCGCCGGGGTGCAGACCCGTGAGGCGGCGCAGGCGCTGCGCGGCGTGCGACTCGTCGTCCCGGCGTCCGCCCGTCCGGTTATCGACGATCCGGACGAGTTCTACGCCACCGATCTCGTCGGTCTGGCCGCCCACACGGTCGACGGCGCCCCCCTCGGGCGTGTCGAAGACGTCATCGAGATCGCCGGCGCCGACTACCTCGTACTGCAGTTCGACGGTGCGCAACGGCTGGTCCCGTTCGTCGCAGAGATCGTCCCGAGCGTCGACATCGCTGGCGGAGTCGTGCTGATCGACCCGCCGGGCGGATTGTTCGACCTGTGAGCGACGCAAGCGGTCGAGCCAAGGGTATGGCGCCTTGCGGGCCCGAATGGAGTGAGGGCATGAATCCCGATCTGCGTCTGGACGTCGTCACGATCTTCCCGGATTACTTGGATCCGCTCCGTCAATCCCTGCTCGGCCGGGCGATCGCGCGCGGACAGGTACAGCTGGGTGTACACAACCTCCGGCAATGGACCGACGACGTCCACCGCACCGTCGACGACACGCCGTACGGGGGCGGCCCAGGTATGGTCATGCTGCCCGAGCCGTGGGCGCGTGCGCTCGATGACATAGTGCCGGTGAACGCATCGCCCGACGCCCCGGTGCCGCGCCTGATCATCCCGACCCCAGCAGGGACACCGTTCACGCAGTCGGCAGCCGCCCGACTCGCCCAGGAGCCCTGGCTCGTGTTCGCCTGCGGCCGCTACGAAGGCATCGATGCCCGCTTCGCCGAGTATGCGGCGGCTCGGATGCCGGTGGAAGAGATCTCTCTCGGCGACTACGTGCTCGCCGGTGGCGAGGTGGCGGTACTCGTCATCGCCGAGGCAGTCTCCCGGCTATTGGCCGGCGTTCTCGGGAACGCCCACTCGGCCGTTGACGATTCCTTCTCCGCGGGGCCAGCGGGCCTGCTGGAGGCGCCGGCGTACACGAAGCCGGCGTCGTGGCGGGGCATGGACGTGCCGGAAGTGTTGCTCTCGGGCCACCGCGCCGCCATCACCGCGTGGCGAGAAGAATGTAGCCGGGCCCGCACGGCCGAGCGGCGCCCGGACCTGCTGGGCCGCGATTGCACGGACTGAAGCCGGCAACTGTTCCCCAGCGCGATGCCGGGGCAGGACGACGCCGTTCGAGACGAGTCGTTAGGGCGGCGCGCGCCGATGTGGCATCATCGTGGGGTTGCCCAGTGCGCGCGAGCGCATCGCCCAGTCACCGATCGTGCCGACGCCCGACCAGCTCGTCGGCGAACGAGTGCCGCCGACGAGCGCACCGACCGAAGACGATGAGAACGAGAGCGAAGACTTCGACATGAACACCCTCGACATCCTCGATGCCGCCTCCTTGCGCACCGACGTCCCCAACTTCCGGCCGGGGGACACGCTCAAGGTGCACGTCCGAGTCATCGAGGGCACCCGCTCCCGTGTACAGATCTTCCAGGGCGTCGTGATCCGCCGCCAGGGTGGTGGGGTCCGCGAGACGTTTACCGTCCGCAAGGTGAGCTTCGGCGTCGGCGTCGAGCGCACGTTCCCCGTCCACACGCCGGTGATCGACAAGATCGAGGTCGTCACCCGTGGCGACGTACGCCGCGCGAAGCTGTACTACCTGCGTGACCTACGTGGCAAGGCCGCGAAGATCAAGGAAAAGCGCGACAACGTCGCCCGCTGACCCCCGCGACTACCGGCGCATGACCGACGAACGCGACCCCGACGGCGGCGCCGTTCCCGGCCCCCGCGACCCACGCGAGATCGACCCTTCCGAGCCACTCGACGAGACGGATCCGGGCCCCGAGGCGGGGGACGTCGCTCCTTCCGGGCGCCATTGCGCTTCCGTGGCCGGCACACCCGACGCCGACGCCACGACGCCGGCCCGGGCAAGGCCGGATCCGCCCGCGCGCGAGACGCGTCGGCAGCGCCGCAAGCGGACGAAGGCGGCCAAACCGCGGCGCAAGGCGCCGTGGTGGGAGCTCCCGGCGCTGGTGCTCGTCGCGATCGGCATCGCGGTCCTGGTCAAGTCCTTCGTCGTGCAGCCCTTCTACATCCCGTCGGCATCGATGGAGAAGACGCTGCACGGTTGCACGGGCTGTCACGGCGACCGCATCCTGGTCAACAAACCGATCTATACGGTGCTCCGCGACCCGCAGGCCGGCGACGTCGTGGTGTTCGACGCGCCGTCGGGCTGGAATGACGGCCCCCCCAGCCAGCCGCCCAGCAACGTCATTCTTCGCACGATCCGCGGTTTCGGCCAGCTCGTCGGGTTCATACCGCCGGACGGACAGGTCCTGGTCAAGCGGGTGATCGCCACCGGCGGCCAAACCGTCAAGGGCGACGCGCAAGGGCATGTCATGGTGAGCACCAAGGGATCCGTTGGCCCGTACCGCACTCTCGCCGAACCGTACGTCTACGCCCCGACGGCGGAGGCCGCGAACCAGGTGGCCTTCGGACCTGTCACCATTCCCAAGGGCCGGCTCTGGGTGATGGGTGATCACCGGACCGACTCGGCCGACTCCCGGTACCACTGCACTCCCGGTGGTCCGGAAGGCACCGGCGACGACGGCAACTGCGATCCGACGTCGAGCACGGTGCCCGTGGACAAGGTGATCGGCAAAGCGTTCGTCATCGCGTGGCCGCCGTCGAGGTGGACCACGCTGGGCACCCCGTCGACGTTCGAGAGCGCGGCCGCCGTCGTCGGCCCCGGCTTGCCGGCGAGCGCGCCGATAGCGACCATGGTTCCGGTGTTCCTGCTCCGTCGCCGCCGATCATCGCGCTGAACCATGTCGAGAACGACAGGTTCACCCGAAACAGACTTCACGCCGCCACGGCTCCTCGTTCGACGGGACGGTCCGCTCGGTGGCTACGAATCAGCCCTCGCGCGCGGCGGCTTCGAATTCGTGGCCGGAGCCGACGAGGCCGGCCGGGGGGCGTGCGCCGGACCTCTCGTCGTCGCCGCCTGCATTCTGCCCACAGGTCGCCGCGGTCGGATCGATGGCTTGGACGATTCCAAGGTGTTGACTGCTGCTACCCGCGAACACCTGTACCGCAGGGTGACGTCGCGGGCTCTCGCCTACTCGATCGTGGTCATCTCGGCGGCAGAGATCGACGCGTACGGGTTGCACGTTGCGAATCTGGCCGGTATGCGCAGAGCGATCAACACGCTCGCGCCGGGCGCGCAATACGCGTTGACGGACGGGTTCGTGGTCCCCGGCGTCAACGCGCCCTCGACGGCCGTCTGGAAGGGCGACGCCACCATCGCGTGCATCGCCGCAGCGTCGATATTAGCCAAGGTGACCCGGGACCGGATGATGGTCGCGATGCACGACGAATGGCCCGAATACGAGTTTGCCCAGCACAAGGGATACGTCACGGCCACGCATGCGGCGGCACTGCAGCGTCTCGGCCCGTGCCCACAACACCGCCGACGTTACGTGAATGTGCGCCGCGCGATGCGGGAGTTCCTGCCGGTAGGGAACAATGGCCCGGACGGCTGCGGCGACTTCGACCTGGACACGGAACCAATAGGCACGCACGGCGAGGGGACAACCGGATGAGCGCCGAGGATCTCGAGAACTACGAGACCGAGATGGAGCTGCAGCTCTACCGGGAGTACAAAGACATCGCCGCGCAGTTCACCTACGTCGTGGAAACCGAGCGTCGCTACTACCTGACCAACGATGTCGACCTGCACCCGCGCAACACTGACGGCGAGGTGTACTTCGAGCTCATCATGCGTGACGCATGGGTGTGGGACATGTACCGTCCGGCTCGATTCGCCAAGACCGTCCGGGTCGTCACGTTCAAGGACGTCAACATCGAAGAGCTCGACAAGCCGGACCTATCCCTGCCCGACAAGGACGACTTCACGCGCTGACCTCCCCCTCATGGGTACGGCTCCGGCCACGGAGATCGACGCTTACCTGCTCCTCGAGCGATTGCGATGGAAGGACGGCCTCGTAGGCTGTCCGCACTGCGGCGTGGACGGTCGTTCGTACATGCTGCGGCCCGCCGACGGTCGAAGCAGACCGACCCGGGTCGGGTCCCGGTCCGTGCGCAGGGTCTGGAAGTGCGGCAAATGCCGGCGACAGTTCTCCGTGCTTACCGGCACCGTACTGGCGGGCACCCGGATCTCTCTGCGCAGTTGGGTCGGCGTTGTGGGAGACCTGGTCCTGGGCCGGTCGGCGTCGCCTGCGGAGCTGGCGCAACGACACGGGATCAGTGCCGAGGCCGCCCGCCACATTGTTCGCCGACTCCGCGCGGCGGCGTCGGGTTGCGATGACGAGCGGCGGGGCCGATCAGGGCTTCGATTCGCCGTTGTGACAGGGTCTGAACCCGCCGCGGGCGAGACCGATTCGCGGGTCGAAAAGGCGTTGGTGCGGCTTCTCGAACTCGACGTCGACGAAGCACGCCGAATTCGCGAGTCGACGCCCTCGCGCGTTCGACCGCGGCCTCAGTCCGGGCCGACCGCCGACTACGCGTAGGGCGTCCGGCTCCCCCCGGCTACCCGGTGGGTTTGTCTGTCCGTCCTCAGCTCGCCCCCCACAGGCAGTCCGGACGCGCGACCTCCGGTCGCGGTGGCGCGGGAGCGTAGGCGCCATGCGAGTCAAAGACGCGGTTGGTCGATTCGGTGAACAGGTGGCCGCACAACATCTGGTATCAGCCGGGCTGACGGTGCTCGAGCGCAACTGGCGGTGTCGCGAGGGCGAGCTCGACGTCATCGCGAGAGACGGCCTCGCGCTGGTGTTCGTCGAGGTCAAGACGAGGTCGTCGCTGTCGTTCGGGTCGCCGGCGGAGGGTGTCAGCCGGGCGAAGGTGGCGCGGATCAGGCGCCTTGCGTTGCTGTGGCTCGCAGCCCACCGCGACAACGACCAGTTCTGGACGTCCGTGCGCTTCGACGTGGTCGGTGTGGTCCGCCAGCCGTCCGGCTGCCCACAGGTGCAACACCTTCGTGGCGCATTCTGATGGGACTCGCACGCTCGCGCGCGGTGGCCTTGACAGGTTTGGACGGGCAACTGGTCGAGGTCGAGGTCGACATCTCGTCGGGCTTGCCGGGGACGTCCTTCACCGGGCGGGCCGATTCTTCGGTGGTCGAGTCACGTGATCGGCTGCGCGCTGCGGCACACAACTCCGGCGTCGACTGGCCGGACCGAAAGATAACTGTCGCGTTGCTTCCTGCGGATGTGCGCAAGGTGGGCTCCCGCTTCGATCTGGCGATTGCAGTCGCGGTGCTTGCTGCCGCCGGGCAGGTTCCAACCGAAGCCGTCGCCGACGCGGCGTGGATTGGCGAGATCGGTCTCGACGGCGCGCTGCGCCCGGTACGCGGCGTGCTGCCGTCGGTGCTGGCCGCCCGACGCGAGGGGATCCGTCGGGTCGTCGTGGCCAGGGCGAACGCCGCCGAGGCGGCGCTGGTGGGCGGTGTGGATGTTCGGGCGGCCGACGACCTGGCCCAGGTTGTCGCCTGGCTTACCAACGCCGGAGCCAAGCTCGACTGCGCTGAACCGGGCGACGATCCGCTCGACGACACGCCGGGCGGGGATCTCGCCGATGTGGCCGGCCAATCCGTAGCCAAGAGAGCCCTCGAGATCGCGGCGGCCGGCGGGCACCACCTCTACCTCGTCGGGACGCCCGGGGCCGGCAAGACGATGCTGGCCGAGCGGCTGCCCGGTCTGTTGCCTCCGCTTACCGATGCGCAATCGCTCGAGGTGACCGCGGTGCACTCGATTGCGGGTCTGCTCAGCGATCGGGCCCGGCTGGTGCGCCAAGCACCGATGCAGGCGCCGCACCATACGGCGTCGGTGGCGTCGCTCGTCGGCGGCGGCTCGTTCCTGGCCAGGCCCGGCGCCATCAGCCTGGCCCACCACGGCGTGCTCTTCCTGGACGAAGCGGCCGAGTTCTCGCCGACCGTGCTGGAGGCGCTGCGACAACCGCTCGAGACGGGCCGGATCGTCCTGCACCGCGGCGGTGGGGTGGTCGGGTATCCGGCCCGCTTCCAGTTGATCCTCGCCGCCAATCCGTGTGGGTGCGCGAAGCGGTCGTCCGAATGCATCTGTTCTCCCCAGGCCCGGCGACGGCACCAACAGCGGTTGTCCGGGCCGCTCATGGACCGTATCGACCTGCGTGTACAGGTGGAGCCGGTCGCGCACGCCGACTTGTTCGAAGTCCGCGAGCGGCGCGAGTCGAGCGCGAAGGTCGCGCAACGGGTAGCGGCGGCTCGCGATCGAGCGACGCACCGCTGGGCAGAGTTGTCCTTTCCGCTCAACGCGGCGGTCCCCGGCTCGGTGCTGCGGTCACCACGATGGTTACCGGCGCCGGACGTGTTACGCCCGGCCCGGGACTTCCTCGAACGCGGGGTGCTCAGCGCGAGAGGCTTCGACCGACTGCTGCGCACGGCCTGGACGATCGCCGACCTTCACGGCCGCGACGAGCCGACGTTGGCCGAGATCTCCGAAGCGCTCTACTTCCGGACGGGGCAGGCCGAGCCATGGGCGGCGTGAGCGAGGAGATTCTGCTCGCGCGGGCGTACCTCAACCGGGTCGCCGAGCCCGCGAACATCCCGTTGTGGGATCTTGTGCGCACTGTCGGCCCTGAGGCTGCCGCCGACCTGATCCGACGCGGCGCGGCCGATGAGGACGTCACGGTCGCGGTCTCGGCTCGCGCCGTCAGCGCGGACCCGCACGCAGACCTGGCGGCGGCCGAGCGACACGGCATCAGGCTGCTCGTCCCCGAATCGGACGAGTGGCCGCACTACGGGTTCGCCGCGCTCGAGCGCACCGGCCTCGAACGAGTCGAACAGTGGCACCACGGCAACAAGCGACACTCCGAATCCGGCGAGGAGATCCCGCCACTGGCGCTGTGGGCCAAAGGACCGCTCGATGCGGCCGAGCTGAGTGTGCGTTCCGTCGGCATCGTCGGCGCGCGGGCGGCGACTGAATATGGCTGCATGGTGGCTCGTGAGTTCGCCTCCGCGCTGGCGCGGATGGGCTTCGTCGTGGTCTCCGGCGGGGCGTACGGGGTCGACGCCGCGGCGCATTTCGGCGCTCTGAGCGGCGGCGGCAAGACGGTCGCGGTGTCCGCCGGCGGCTTGGACCGCGCCTACCCGTCGGGGCACATCACCCTGTTCGGCCGAATCGCCGAATCCGGACTCCTGCTGTCCGAGAGCCCACCCGGGTCCGCCCCCGCGCGCAGACGATTCCTGACCCGGAACCGGCTGATCGCGGCACTGTCGACCGGCACCATCCTGGTCGAGGCTGCGAGCCGCTCCGGCGCCCTCAACACCATCAATCACGCCACGAAGCTGGATCGGCAGACGATGGCCGTGCCGGGTCCGGTGACGTCGCGGATGTCGCGTGGCTGCCACGACGTACTGGCCCGCGAGACGAACCGCGCGACGCTGGTCACTTGCATGCAGGACGTCGTCGAGCTGATCGGCAGCTCGAGCGACGTAAATGCCCCGACGCGTTCGGTGGCGGTCGGTGCACCGGCCGACGACGCGCTCCGATCGCGACTCGACGGTGTAGACGAGGGGTCGCGCCGCATATTCGACGGATTTCCCAGCACGGGCTCGGTGTCGCCGGACGAGCTCATCGTCTTGACAGGAGCGTCGCTCGGCGATGTGCTCGGTGCGCTACCGACGCTCGAACTGGCCCGCCTGATCGAACAATCGAGTGATGGCTTTCGGATCGCCACCGGGCTCCAGCTCAAGCGTGGCCGTGCTCGGTGACAGCTTTCGATTGTGTTATCCACGTGCGTCCGGTCCGTACCTGTCGCAGTGGTGGAACTGGAGTAGTTGATTCACTATTTGGCCTAGGTTGGTGCTAGTCGCTGCGCTGCTGAGCTGGCGCACCCGCGGCGACGGGGGGAAGAACTTTGTTCCCAGCGCAGTGGCGTTGCAAGCCGACATATTGTCGTGGCGAGTAGTGGGTGGTGGGCCGCTCCGCGTGGCGCCTTGACGTCGTCGGCGGCGACGCGGACGGTGACATCGTGTGCGATGCCTGCGGAGCGAACAGTAGGTATGGCGCCTTGGGCGGCCCGAACGGAGTGAGGGCGTGAGTTCGCAATCGACCGACGCAGTCGAACCGCGGCGGCTGAATCACGCGGTGCTCCGCGCCGGATTGCCGCCACATCTGGCCGCTGCGGCTGACGCCTTCGAGCGACATCTGCTGCTCGAGCGCAACAGGTCACCGCACACGGCCCGCGCCTATCTCGGTGATCTGGTCGGCTACCTTGACCACCTGGCCCGGCTCGGCGGACGCACCGCGCGCGATGTGGATCTGGCCTCGCTGCGTGGCTGGCTCGCGGTGCAGCGAAGTCGCGGGGCATCGCGGGCCACGATGGCACGTCGGGCGGCGTCGCTGCGGACGTTCTCGGCGTGGGCGCACCGAGCCGGGCTAGCGCCCAGCGACCCGGGCCAGCTGTTGTCCAGTCCGAAGAGCCGGCGCACCCTGCCGACCGTGCTGCGTGCCGACGAGGCGTCGCAACTGATGACCGCCGACGACGACCAAGCGTCGATGCCGGTGCGGCTGCGCGATCGGCTGGTGGTCGAACTGCTGTACGCCTCCGGCGTCCGGGTGTCCGAGCTGGTGGGACTCGACGTCGATGACGTCGATCGGCGTCGTCGCGTGTTGCGGGTGCTCGGCAAGGGTGCGAAGCAACGAACGGTGCCCTACGGCATGGCCGCCGACGACGCACTGGACGTCTGGGTGACGCAGGGGCGACCGGCACTCGCCGGCGAGCGGTCGAGCGCCGCGCTGGTCCTCGGCGTCCGTGGTAATCGAATCGATCCGCGGACCGTCCGGCGCATCGTTCACCAACGTGCCGGCGCGATCGGCGCAGGCCCGGATCTCGGCCCGCACGGGCTGCGCCACACTGCGGCCACCCACCTGCTCGAGGGTGGTGCCGATCTGCGGACCGTCCAGGAGGTGCTCGGCCACGCAAGCTTGGCGACCACGCAGATCTACACGCACGTCTCGGTCGAACGGCTTCGGCAGACGTACCAGCAGGCGCATCCCCGAGCGTGACGTTTCCTGCAACCCAGTCACCGCGTCGGCCAGGGCAGCAGCCGGACAGCGCCGAGCGGCTGCAGCAATGTGAGCGGGTCGAGATAGGTTTGGCCACGCCGGGCCCCCCAGTGCAGGCAGTTGACAACGGGGCAGCCAGGGTGCCGGCCGGTCAGGGCGCCGAGCGTGTCGCCGCGAGTGACGGTTTCCCCGCGGCGTACGACAGGAGTGACCGGTTCGTATTCGGTGCGGATACCGTCCGAGTGCGCGACGACGACAATGCCTCGCCCGGCAACCGAGCCGGCAAACGTAACGCGACCGCTTGCCGCGACGTGGACAGGGTCGCCGGCCGGAAAGAGTAGGTCCACCCCGCGATGCCCGGGGCCGTACGGGTTCGTCGGCGCCGCGAACGGGCGCTCCACCATGGGCGCTCCACCAGTGGGCGATCGGTAGACAACCCCGACGTGCGGCCGAGCACCCGGCGCGGAGAGCGGTGGCCGAGAAACGCCATCAACAGCCGTCGATCCGGTAGCAAAAAAGGTTGGACCCGCAGCCAGGACGGCGACCACGGCCACCGGCACGGCCACGCCGAGGACAGTTCGCATGCAGCCCAGAGTGCCCAACCGCTCCCGTCGTTTCCGGGCTGGCCGCAAGGCTGTGGATAGCCCGCTCGTCGTCCACACCCTGCTAAATCCCTCTTGACAGCCCACGTACACGACGTGGGCGCGACACCTCCCTCGCATCGTCGGGCCTGTGGTCGGCACCGGCCCTGGGCAGCCGCTAGACTGACCGTGCAGCCCGAGTGATCTGGCTGACTTCGCGTGTCCGCCTCCCGTACGCAAGAGGGAGGTTGGCGGCCAGGCCTCGGTCCGCACCGACGTTGTCGGGACGGCCCCCTGGTCGCGACACCGGGCACCAGGGCGAACGGGTCATCTGGCCCGTCCGCGACAACCGAGGCCGCCTGCGCCGCCGTGCTCGATCGAGCCGCGACGCGGGCACGACAGAACGAGGAGACTGGCGAATGCCCGTCGTCACCATGAAGGAGATGCTCGAGTCGGGCGTCCACTTCGGCCACCAGACCCGCCGCTGGAACCCGAAGATGAAACGATTCATCCTCACTGAGCGCAACGGTCTGTACATCATCGACCTGCACCAGACGCTGACCTATGTCGACAAGGCGTACGAGTTCATCAAGGAGACCGTCGCCCACGGTGGCACGGTGCTCTTCGTCGGGACGAAGAAGCAGGCGCAGGAATCCATCGCCGACCAGGCGACCCGCGTCGGCATGCCGTACGTGAATCAGCGCTGGCTGGGCGGGATGCTCACCAATTTCCAGACCGTGTTCAAGCGGCTGCAGCGGCTCAAGGAACTCGAGGCGCGCGAGCAGGCCGGCTGGGAAGGCGTGGCCACCAAGAAGGAACAGCTGATGCTCACCCGCGAGATGGTGAAGCTCAACCGTTCGCTGGGCGGCATCCGCGAGATGACCAGGGTGCCCAGCGCGGTGTGGATCGTCGACACCAAGAAGGAACACATCGCCGTCGGCGAGGCCCGCAAGCTGAACATCCCCGTCGTCGCGATCCTCGACACGAACTGCGACCCGGACGAGGTCGACTACAAGATCCCAGGTAACGACGACGCCATCCGTAGCGCGGCGCTGCTGACCAGGGTCGTGGCCGACGCCGTTGCTGAGGGTCTGGTCGCCCGCGCCGCGGCTGCTGCGAACGCCGGGCGCGACGAGAAACCCGAGCCCACCGGCACCGTCGCCGCCGACGAGCCGATGCCCGAGTGGGAACGTGAGCTCCTCCAGCCCTCCGGCGCGCCGTCCGCTGCCCCTACGCAGGGCTCGGCGGCCACGCCCGAAGCAAGCACCCCCGCCGAAGCGACCACCGCCGCCGAGGCGCCGGCTACGACCGCTGCCCCGACGAGGTCAGACACGTCGGCCACGACCGCTGCCCCGGCCACGTCAGATACGCCGGTCGGTCCGGCTGCCCCGTCCGCTTGACCATCCCGACTCGAGACGAGGAAAGACGAACTGAGATGGCGAACTTTTCCGCGGCAGACGTGAAGAAGCTCCGCGATGCCACTGGCGCCGGCATGATGGAGTGCAAGAAGGCCCTGCAGGAATCCGACGGCGACTACGAGCGCGCCGTCGAGATCCTTCGGGTCAAAGGCGAAGCCAAGAACGCGAAGCGGGGTGACCGCGAGGCATCGAACGGGCTCGTGGCCGCGGCCGAGGGAGCGATGATCGAACTCGCGTCCGAGACGGACTTCGTGGCCAAGAACGAGCAATTCCAATCGCTGGCCAACGACATCGTGGCGCACTTCGCGTCCTCGGCGGCTACCGACGTCGAGTCGCTCAAGGCCGAGACCCTGAAGGACGGCAAGACCGTCGAGCAGAACGTCGCGGATCTCGCGTCCGTCATCGGCGAGAAGCTCGAGCTGCGCCGCGCTGCCAAGCTCCAGGGCACCGTCGCGACCTACCTGCACCGCAAGGCCTCCGACCTCCCGCCGCAGGTCGGCGTCATCGTCGAGTTCACCGGCAGCGATGTCGACGCCGCTCGCGGCGCGGCGATGCAGGTGGCCGCCATGCGACCGAAGTACCTGACCCGCGACGACGTGCCGGCCGACCTGATCGAGTCCGAGCGCCGCGTCGCCGAGGAAACGACGCGCAGCGAGGGCAAGCCGGAGGCCGCCGTACCGAAGATCGTTGAAGGGCGCCTCAACGGCTTCTTCAAGACCATCGTCCTGCTTGAGCAGGAGTCGGTGCAAGAGTCGAAGAAGTCGGTCAAACAGGTTCTCGACGCCGCCGGTGTTTCGATCTCCACGTTCGCGCACTTCGAGGTCGGCCAGGGCTGACGCCGTCGCCGTCGCGGTAGGTCTTCGCAGTAGGGTTCGACCGAGATAGCAACAGTTCAGGACGAGCTGGAAGGGACTGCCATGACCGATACCCACGCGGCCGCGGTTTCCCAGTCACAATCGGCTCCGTCTCACCCGGGCGGCTGGTACCGCCGGGTGCTGTTGAAATTGTCTGGTGAGGTGTTCGGTGGCGGCGCCATCGGTGTCGATCCCGATGTCGTGGCCTCGATCGCGCGCCAGATCGCCGAGGTGGTCGCCGGTGGGACCCAGGTCGCCATTGTGGTGGGCGGCGGCAATTTCTTCCGCGGCGCCGAGCTGAGCCAACGGGGCATGGATCGCGACCGCGCCGACTACATGGGCATGCTCGGCACGGTCATGAACTGCCTGGCGCTGCAGGATTTCCTTGAGAAGGCGGGCGTGCCGACCCGCGTGCAGACCGCGATCGCGATGGGCCAGGTCGCCGAGCCCTACATTCCACGGCGCGCCGAGCGGCACCTGGAGAAGGGACGGGTCGTCATCTTCGGCGCCGGCGCCGGGATGCCGTACTTCTCCACCGACACCGTCGCCGCCCAGCGTGCGCTCGAGATCAGCTGCGAGGTGCTGTTGCTCGGCAAGAATGGCGTCGACGGTGTGTACGACGCCGACCCGAAGCTGGTGCCGACCGCGACGAAGTTCGACGAGATGACCTACGACGATGTGTTGTCGCGCGGATTGAAGGTCGCCGACGCGACGGCCTTCACCATGTGCAAGGACAACCGGCTGCCGATCGTCGTGTTCGAACTCGCCGACGGAAACATCGGCCGGGCCGTCCGCGGCGAGTCGATCGGTACCCGCGTGGGCCCCGCCGTGAGCGACGCAGATACCTACCACTGAGATCGACCGAAAGGGACGAGCGTTGATCGACGAGATCCTCTTCGATGCGGAAGAGAAGATGGAAAAGGCCGTCCATGTCGCCCGCGACGACCTGTCCGGCCTGCGGACGGGCCGCGCCAACGCCAGTGCCTTCACCCGCATCGTTGTCGACTACTACGGCGCGCCGACCCCGATCCCGCAGATGGCTACGGTCAATGTGCCGGAGGCGCGGATGGCTGTCATCAAGCCCTACGATGCCAGCCAGATGCCGGCGATCGAGAAGGCCATCCGTGACAGCGACCTCGGCGTCAATCCGACCAATGACGGTCAGATCATCCGAGTGGTCTTCCCTCAGCTGACCGAGGAACGTCGCAAGGAACTCGTCAAGGTCGCCAAGAGCAAGGGCGAGGACGCGCGAGTTTCGCTGCGCTCGGTGCGCCGCCACGCGAAGGACGCGCTGGACAAGCTCGTGAAGGACGGCGAATCGGGTGAGGACGACGTCCACCGGGCCGAGGTCGAACTCGACAAGCTCACTGCGCGCTACACCGGCACGGTCGACGACGCCGTGAAGGCCAAGGAAACCGAACTGCTAGAGGTCTGAGCCGGACGCATGGCAGCCGACGACCCCGCCGACCCGGGCGCCCCCGCAGCGCTGCCGGCCGACGCCGGCCCGGGCGCAGCTGACGCGACCTCGTCGGCGCTTTCTCGGGCTCGACGCGTCGCCGGACTGGCGAAGACCCACCCCGAAGCGGCAGCACCGCCGCGAGATCGCTCACCGGCGAGCAAGTCGGCCCGCCCAGCTCCGCCGCCCGGCGGCGCACCGGCCGGCGCCACCTGGGTCCTTGAGCCGCCGACGTCGACCGCGTTTGGCGAGCAGCCCCGGCAAGACGTGGACGACCCGGCCGCCGCGCCGCAGCGCAAGTCGAAGGCCGGGCGTAATCTCCCGGCGGCGATCGCGGTCGGAGCCGGTCTCGGCGGTCTGATCGCGGCGAGCCTGTTCCTGTACCGGCCCAGCTTCGCCTACATCGTCGGGATGGCGCTCGTCTACGGCTGCTGGGAACTCGCCCAGGCGTTGAAGAAGGCCACGATCCGCATCACCCTCGTGCCGCTGGTCGTCGGCGGGGTGGCAACGCTCGTTGCCGCCTGGCAACGTGGCCCGAGCGGGCTAGTGCTCGCGGTGCTCGTCACGCTGCTGGGCGTTTTCATCTGGCGCGTAGCGGACGGCGCGCACGGCTACACCCGCGATACCGCCGCCTCCGCCCTGATCCTGCTGTACGTGCCCACCCTCGCCGGGTTCGCCATCCTGCTCGCTCACCCGTCCGACGGGGCGGCCCGGGTGCTCGCGTTCGTCGCGACGGTGGTCTGCAGCGACGTCGGCGGCTACGTGACCGGCGTCCTCGTCGGCCGGCATCCGCTGGCGCCGGTGATCTCGAAGGCCAAGACCTGGGAAGGTTTCGCCGGCTCCGTCCTGGCGTGCTCCGCCGCGGGCATCCTGTTCATGACACTGACGTTCCATGAAGCCTGGTGGAAGGGCCTGCTGTTCGGCCTCGCGATCGTCGTGACCGCGACCCTCGGCGACCTCGGAGCGTCGATGATCAAACGCGACGTCGGCGTCAAGGACTACGGCAAGCTTCTTCCCGGCCACGGCGGGCTCATGGACCGCCTCGACTCGTTGCTGCCCTGCGCCGCGGTCGCGTACCTGCTGCTGTCCGGTTTCGCACCGCTCTGATGCCACGCCCGGCCTCATGCGCGGACGTGATCGCGGCGGTCCACCGGCTGCCCCGCGAGCGCACGTCCTACGTGGGGATCGACGGCTACGGGGGCGCCGGGAAGACCACGCTCGCCGCAGCGGTTGCCCTGGCGGTTCCGGATGTCGTCGTGATCCACGTCGACGACTTCGCCGCGCCTCAGCTGCCCGGTTGGGACTGGGCCAGGTTCGAAAGACAGGTCGCCGCGCCGCTTCGCGCTGACCGCCCGGCTCGCTACCAGCGCTGGGCCTTCGAGCGCAACGAGGGCGCGGAGTGGCGGGACGTGCCGACAGGACGGATCGTCGTGATCGAAGGCGTGTCGTCGACGCGTCGCGAGGTAGGTGTGGCGTGGGATCTCCAGATCTGGTTGGACGCCCCGCTGTCGACGTGGTTGGCGCGGGCCCGCGCCCGCGATGGTGAGCAAATGATGGCGCGCTGGCTTGAGGACTGGATCCCGTCCGAGAACGCGTATGTCGCCGATCAGCGACCGCAGGAACGCGTCGACCTGATCGTCCAGTCGTCATGACCTCGGCCGCGTCCGGCATCTCCGCACGGTATCGCCGAGGTCATCGCAGTCAGGCATCCTGACATGTCAGTACGATTGAATTGCATCAACGTCAACTGCGCCGCCCCTATCTGTTGGCCGGTTTCTGGGTCACAGGTCACCGGCCTTGCTGAGAACCCGGACAACCGCCACGCGGGAAGCGGAGGTGGACCGGCTGATCGCTTGTGCGCGCCGTCCGGGTCGCCGACCGGCGCCCCGCCCGACGGCTCACCGCAGCCGCGCCGGACCGGCGGACCTCGGCGCCAGGATCTGGGACAATCGAGTACGTCATGACCACACTTCCGCTCGTCTTTTCCGCGCCGCGGCGCGGCCTGTCGCCCACGCACCTCGCCGACCTCGACGCCACCGGCCGCCGCGCAGCCGTCACCGACCTCGGCCTGCCCGCATTCCGGGCCGACCAGCTGGCCCGGCAGTACTACACGCGGTTCGAGAACGACCCAGCCGCCATGACCGACCTGCCCGCCGGCGTTCGCGACCAGGTGGCCGGCGCCGTGTTCCCGTCGTTGCTGAGCGAGGTCCGGCGCAGCGAGACCGACGACGGCACGACCCGAAAGAGCCTGTGGCGCCTGCACGACGGCGCGCTCGTCGAGAGCGTGCTCATGCGCTACCCGGCGCGTGGGGACTCCCGCGAACGCATCACCGTCTGCGTCTCCAGCCAGGCCGGTTGCGGTATGGCCTGCCCGTTCTGCGCCACCGGGCAGGGCGGCCTCACTCGCAACCTGTCGACGGCCGAGATCGTCGAGCAGGTCCGGGTGGCGGCGCAGGCGGCGGCGCGCGGGGAACTGGGTGGTGGACCGGGTCGGCTGTCGAACGTTGTGTTCATGGGAATGGGTGAACCGCTGGCCAATGTCAACCGCGTGCTCACCGCGCTGCGCCGCCTCATCGACCCGCCCCCGGACGGCTTCGGCATCTCCCGTCGCTCCGTCACCGTCTCCACCGTGGGACTCGTCCCGGCGATCGCCAAGCTGGCCGAGGCCGATCTCGACGTGACCCTCGCGGTGTCGCTGCACGCACCGGACGACGAGCTGCGGAACACACTCGTACCGGTCAACACACGCTGGCAGGTCGGCGAGGTGCTCGCCGCGGCCGACGACTACGCCGCCCGTACCGGCCGCCGCTACTCGATCGAGTACGCGATGATTCGCGATGTCAACGACCAGTCCTGGCGGGCGGAATTGCTGGGTGACCTGCTTGCCCCCCGGCTCGCACACGTCAACCTGATCCCCCTGAACCCGACGCCGGGCTCGCAGTGGGACGCCTCGCCCAGGCGGGTGGAGCGCACCTTCGTCGAACGGCTCGAGTCCCGCGGGGTGTCGGTGACGGTCCGCGACACCCGCGGCCGGGAGATCGACGGCGCCTGCGGACAGCTGGCGGCTGAGCCGCCTCCCCGGCCCTGACTGCGGTCGTCACGTGTCAGCCTTGGCTTCCCGGTACGCCGTTGCCGTCCAGTCGCAGCGGAAACTCGCGGCCCTGCTGCGCGACGCCGCCCGGCTCGATCGCACTCAGTCCGATCCGATCGTCGCGTTTCGGAACGCGGTCGGCATCGCGGCGCCGCTGGCGATCGGGACGCTGGCCGGCAACGCCAGCGTCGGCCTCGCGGCGACCATCGGCGCGTTGCAGACTGCGTTCGCCGACCGTCCCGGCCCATATCGGTTACGGGTGCTGCGCATGCTGGGCGTCGCGGCAGCGGCCGGGACCACGAGTGCGTTGGCGGTGCTCGCGTCCCACAGCAACATCGCGTCGGTGGGTCTGCTGCTGGTGCTCGCGTTCGCCGCCGGGCTGCTGCTGACCGCCGGCCCGAGCGCCACCCAATTCGGGGTGGCCGCCACTGCGTCGGCGTTGATCCTCGGCCACATCCCGCAGTCGCCGGCCGTTGCGCTTCCCGTGGGCGTGCTGGTCCTCGCCGGTGGAGCGATCCAGACGCTGCTTGCGGTGACCGCCTGGCCTCTGGGCCGGCACCGGCCCGAACGCATCGCGCTCGCCGGCCTCTACCGTGAGCTCGCACTCGCCGCCCGCGCCCAGCGTGGCAGCGTCGTGGGGCCACCCGCAGGCGACACGCTGACCGCCGTCCGGCAGACGCTGTACGGCTTGGGACACGACCACGGCCCCAGCGTCGAGGCCTACCGGGTCCTACTGGACGAGGCCGAGCGAATTCGTCGCGAGATCCTGGTCGTCACCGCCGCGGCCGAACGGCTCGCCGGTGACCGGAATCCGATCCTGGCCGGTTTGGTGCGCGCGGCGCTCACGGCAACCGGTGAGGTGCTGGACGGGATCGGCGAGGCCCTCGAGCACGGCCGGGCCGTCGACGACCCTGTCCTGGCCGGGGCCCGCAGCGTCCTGAACCACGCGACCACTCGGCTCGAGGAGAGCACGACGGCACCGGGCGAACTGACCCGCCGCGCCACCGCCGCGCGGCTGCGCGCGTTGTCCGGCCAACTCCGGGCCGCGGTCGAAAGCTCACGGGCCGGCGCAAGCGAGGGCCGTAGCGGCGACCAACGCGGCGTGCGGGGCATGCAGCTTCTGCGAGATCCTCTCGCGATTCTGCGGGCCAACCTCACTCCGAACTCGGCGGTGTTGCGCCACGCGGCGCGCCTGGCGCTACTGGTCGCGGCGTCGGACTACGTCGTGCGGCTGAGCGGCATCAACCGCGGTTACTGGGTCGCGCTCACGATCCTGGTGGTCATGCGCCCGGACTTCGGCGCGACCTTGCAGCGTGCGGTGATGCGCACCGTCGGGACCGTGCTCGGATTGTTGCTAGCCACCGGGCTTGTGCACTGGGTGCCCGGTGGTGACTGGTGGCAGGTCGCCCTCATCGCGATCTTCGCGTTCGGCATGCGGCTGGCCGGTCCGGGCAATGTCGCGCTCTCGGCGGTGAGCCTGTCCGCCCTCGTCGTCGTCCTGCTCTCGATCCAGGGCGTCGGAGCGCATGCGACGCTGGTGGAGCGGTCGGTGTCGACGCTGGTCGGTGGCGCCCTGGCCATCGCCGCCGCCCTGCTCCTGCCGTCCTGGGAGCGCACGTTCGTCCCCGGCCGGCTCGCCGACCTGCTCGGGGCCTACCGCCGCTATCTCGATGCCGTGGCCGACCTCGGTTCCGGGCGCGAGACACTGCAGGGCACGCGGGCCGCCTCGCGAGTCGCCCGTACGAACGCCCAGGCCTCGATCGACCGCGCGCGCGCTGAACCAGTCCGCGGTCAGCGACAGGTGGAGCTCGGGCAGACGGTCCTGGCCCACTCGCATCGCCTCGTGCACGCCATCCTGACCGTCGACGCCGTCCGCGTTCCCGTCCGCGAGGCCGGGGGCGTCCCGGCCTTGGCGGCTTTCCTGAGCAGCGCGAGCAACGTGTTGCACACGTTGCAGGACGCCGTCGCCGCGAGCGAGCCGCCGTCGGCCGTACCGAGACTGCGTCCGCTGCAGGAGGAACTGGCCCGTGAACTGATCGCCGATCCCGTACCCGCTGGCGGCCTCGAGACTGCGACGACGCTCGTCGAGGCGACCGACCGCATCACGAACAGCATCGATACCCTTGTCGCCGAGTTGTGCCGCCAGCTCGGTCCGGGCGCCGCGCTAGCGTCGGGGGATGACCTTCGGACCGTTCGCTGACCTGGCCGCCTACGTCGCCCTGTCTCGCTTGACCGAACTCGCCCTCAGCGTCGACGGAAACAGGCTCGTGGCCACGGTCGCGCAACCGGACGCGAAGTCGGCGCGCTACGTGTCCGCACTGTGGCAGATCCCGCTCGACGACGGGCCCCCGGTACGGCTGACGCACTCGGAGAAGGGCGAGAACGCACTGGCGTTCCGTCCGGACGGAACGCTGCTGTTCTTGTCCGGCCGTCCGGATCAGGACTCGGACGAGCAGACCGACGACGCGGCGTTATGGGCGCTGCCGGGCACCGGCGAAGCGGTGGCGCTCGGCCGCCGGCCGGGCGGGCTGAGCGGGCCGGTCGTCGCACGCGGATCCGGGCACACGCTGGTGACCGGCAGCCGGCTCGCCTGGTCCGGGCCCGAGGACGACGACGCCGCCCGCCGCACCGAGCGCCGCGAGCGCAAGGTCACGGCGATCCTGCACACCGGAATGCCGATTCGGTACTGGGATCACGAACTGGGCGACGCCTCGCCGCGGCTGCTGCTGCTGCCGCCGGGCGGCGGCGAGCCGGTCGACCTCGCCCCGGACGCCACGAACGAACTCCTCGAAGCCGCCTACTCGATCAGCGCCGACGGGTCGACGGTGGCCGTCAGCTGGCGGCCACGCACGCCCCGAGGACGCCAGACCGGGGCGGTGGCCGTTATCGACGTCGCGACCCGCCGGCGCACCGTCCACGAACCCGAAGCCGGCCTCGAGTACGGCGGACCGGTGCTCTCGCCCGACGGGCGGTTGATCGCTGTCGCTCGGGAGGTGACGCCGAGTTTCGACACGCCGGTCACCAACGGCCTGGTCGTCCTGCGGACAAGTGACGGGGCCGTTGCGATCGAGGCCGTCCTCGGCGACCTGTGGCCGAGCGAGTGGAGCTGGTCACCGGACTCGTCGACGTTGTACGTCAGCGGCGACCTGCACGGCCGCGGCGCCGTCGTCGCCATCGACCCTCAGACCGGCACGATCACTCGCCGACTGGCCGCGGATGCCGTGTACTCGTGCCTGCAGGTGTCACCCGACGGCGCCGCGATCTACGCGCTGCGCTCGGCCGTCGACTCGGTCCCGACGCCGGTACGGCTGAAGATCGCCGACGCCGATCAGCAGCCGCAGCGGTTGCCGACACCGGCGCCTACGCCCGCGCTGCCCGGCACCGTCACCGAACTCGACGTCCCCCTGGACGACGGCGGCAGCGTGCACGCCTGGCTCTACCTGCCGCCGGCCGGCGATGAGCCGCCGCCGGTGATGCAGTGGATTCACGGCGGCCCGTTCATGTCCTACAACTCGTGGAGCTGGCGCTGGAACCCGTGGCTCGCCGTCGCCCGCGGCTGGGCGGTGATCCAGCCTGATCCAGCGCTGTCGACCGGGTACGGGCAGGGACTAATCGACCGGGCCTGGCCGTACCGGGCCGACGTGGTGTGGCGCGAGGTCGAGACCGTCCTCGATGCCGTCCTGCAGCGTCCGGTCGTCGATCCCACCCGCACGGCCCTGCTCGGCGCGTCCTTCGGCGGGTTCATGGTCAACTGGATCGCGGGACACACCGACCGCTTCCAGGCAATCGTGTCGCACGCCGGGCTGTGGGCGCTGGACCAGCAGCACGCCACCACGGACGCCGCCCACTACAAGGCCGATATCTTCGGCCGGCTCGCCGATCATCCCGACTGGTACGCGCGGTACTCGCCGCACAACAGCGTCGAGCACATCGTCACGCCGATGCTCATCGTCCATGGCAACCGCGACTATCGTGTGCCGGTCAGCGAGGCGCTGCGATTGTGGTGGGATCTCGTCAGCCGGTGGGACGGTTCGCCGGCCGACCTGCCACACCGCTTCCTGCACTTCACCGGCGAGAACCACTGGGTGCTCAGCCCGGCGAACGCCGAGATCTGGAACGACGCGGTGCTCGGGTTCTGCGCCCAGCACGTCCTGGGGCGGCCGTGGAGTCCGTCCGGCCTGCTGTAACGACGGTGCGTCAGGCCAGCGACGGCGGCAAGGCGATCCCGGCCCGCAGATCGGGTGTCGGCCGCGGGACGCCGAGCCGGCTCTCGAGCGGCACTACACCGGCCCAGGCGTCGCCCTCTACGTCCTCGGGCGGATCGTCCGGCCAGCCCGCGGAGACCTTCAGCGACCATTCTTCGATGGGTAGCGCGAGCACGACCGTGGCCTGCAGCTCGCGCCGCGTCGGACGGCGTATCTCGGCGGCGCGCCCGGGCAGCAAGGATTCGGTGAACAGATCCAGCGCACGCTCCTGGGGCGCGCCCCCCAGCAACGAGCACGCGCCGAACAGCACCGCGCTGCGGTAGTGCATCGAGGACTCGAAGGCCGAGCGGGCGACGACCAGCCCGTCCACCGCGGTGACGGTGAGGCACACGGGCGCGCCGTCGACGATCATCCGCAGCCACGGTGAACCGGTCGAGCCGTGGATCAGCACGTCATCCCCGTCGCGAGCGACGGCGGTCGGCAGGACGACGGGCGTGCCGTCGTCGCGCACGAGACCCACATGGCCGACGTACGCAGAGTCGAGCAGGGCGTCGAGCGCCGCGCGATCGGTGCTGCTCTTTTCGCGCAGCCGGGTTATGCGGGTGCGGTCGCTGGTGGTCACCGCCTCATCATCGTGGACGCTGCACGTCGCTCGACCCGCAGCTCAGGCCAGCACGTCCGCGACGGCGGCGGTGTCATAGCCATGGGCCGCGGCGACGGCCGCGTTGGTGAGGGTGCCGGCGTGCGTGTTCAATCCGAGCGCAAGCGGCAGATCGGCCCGCAGAGCGTCGCGCCAGCCGCGGTCGGCAAGCTCGATCGCATACGGGAGCGTCACGTTCGTCAGCGCGTACGTGGAGGTGTGCGGCACCGCCCCGGGCATGTTCGCCACGCAGTAGAAGACCGAATCGTGCACGCGGTAGGTCGGTTCGGCGTGCGTGGTGGGACGGGAGTCCTCGAAGCAGCCGCCCTGATCGATGGAGATGTCGACGAGCACCGAGCCGGGTTTCATGCGGGAGACCAGCTCGTTGCTGACCAGCGTCGGGGCCTTGGCGCCCGGTATGAGCACGGCGCCGATGACCAGATCGGCGTCCAGGACGGCTTTCTCGACCTCGTAGGCGTTCGAGGCGACGGTCTGGCAGTGGCCCTGATAGATCGCGTCCATCTGGCGCAACCGCGAGACGTTCTTGTCCAGCAGCAGCACTTCGGCCTGCATGCCGAGCGCGATCGCCGCGGCGTTCTGGCCGGAGACGCCGGCACCGATGACGACGACCTTCGCCGCGTACACGCCCGGAACTCCGCCCATCAAGGTGCCGCGGCCTCCCCCTTGACGCATGAGATGGTACGACCCGACCTGCGGGGCAAGGCGGCCGGCGACCTCGGACATCGGGGCGAGCAGCGGCAGGGAGTTGTCGGGCAATTGCACGGTTTCGTAGGCGATACCGGTGGTGCCGGCGGCCAGCAGCGCGTCCGTGCAGGCCTTGTCGGCCGCGAGATGCAGGTAGGTGAACAGCACCTGGTCGCGACGCATGCGGTGGTACTCCTGCGCGATGGGCTCCTTGACCTTGAGCACCATCTCCGCCGCTGCCCATACGTCGTCCGCGGTGTCGAGGATCTGCGCGCCCGCGGCGACAAAGGCGGTGTCCGGGATCGCCGAGCCGATACCGGCCTCGCGTTCGATGAGCACCGCGTGCCCGTGGCGGACGAGTTCGTGCACGCCGGCCGGTGTGATCGCGACCCGGAACTCATTGTTCTTGACCTCGCGGGGGACGCCGACCTGCACCGTGCAACTCCTCGACTCGTCTGTGACCTGACCCCCTCAGAATGAAGTAATCGCCGGCGTACGGCTAGTCGCCTGACGAATATTCTGTATCGTGCGGTTATGGTCGGTGATAATTCGACACGGACGTCCCCATTCCCCGCTGCGCCGAACAATCTTCACCACGATCTGGACGACGTCGATCGCCGCCTACTCCGGCTGCTCGCCGGCGATGCCCGCACGCCGAACAACGCGCTCGCGGCCGCCGCCGGCGTCGCGCCCTCGACGTGCCTGGGGCGGGTGCGGGCGTTACGTGAGCACGGCGTGATCCGGGGTTATCACGCCGACATCGATCCTGCCGCGCTGGGGCGCCCGATCCAGGCGATGATCGCGGTGCGGCTGCAATCGCACGCCCGCGGGCACATCCCCGAGTTCATGGCCAGGATCGCTGACCTGCCCGAAGTGCTCAACGTGTTCTTCCTCGGCGGCGCCGACGATTTCTACGTCCACATCGCCGCGACGAGCAGCGCCAACCTGCGCGACTTCGTGGTGGTGAACCTCAGCGGTAACCCCGACGTCGCCCTGACCGAGACGAACCTGATCTTCGAACACGTCCGGGCCGGGCTCACGCACTGAGCGCGGCTTGTGCCGTCGGAGGGCCCTCAACCGCGCGATCGCGCAAAGACTCCCTGCGGGAAGGCGCCGGCGGCGACGGCCCGCTTGGTCAGTGACGCACCGAGTTCTGTCAGGCGGGCGACCCGCTCGGGGCCGAGGCGCAACCACGGCGCCGAACCGAGCCGGTCGGTGTCGGCCTCGATCCGGGCGCGTAGATCCGCACCGGCCGCGGTCAGGCCGTCGTCATCGAGCAGCCCGCGGCGGCGCAACCGGTCGATGCCGGTCGACCAGTCGTCGTCCGACCAGCCGCGGGTGGCCTTTGCCGCCGGCTCGGTGAATCCGGCGCCGGTCACAGTGTGGGTGATCAGAGCCTCCAGCCCGGTCAGCTCGTGGCCGAGCAGGGCGGCGATGTGGCCGTCACCGCGGTACTCGCGCAGCAGGGTGATCGCGTGCCAGAGCGCCACGGGCGGCTCGTCCGGCCAGGCCAACCCGGCGTGCCCGCCGTAGAGCGGGCGCCCGTCGAGCGAGAGGTCGACCGTGGCCTCCCGGGCAAGAGTGCCGGCTTCAGCGACCTCAGGGCCGCGGACGACGTCGTCGCCGAGCAGCCTGCGAAGGACGCGATCGACGACCCGAAGTCGGGCGGCGAGAATCTCGTCACAGGACGCGAGCGCCCACGCGGACGGGATCGACCGGGCGACCAGCGACGGGCTGAAGTTGTAGAACGTTGCCACGGTGACGCCCGCCGCTACTGGCCCCATCGGCGCCGAGCGGCTGGCGAAATAGGTCATCCGACCTGGCTTGAGGCCGATCGCTGCGAACTCCTCGTCTGCCTCCGGAGCGAAGTAGATCGCCGCGTGCAGCGAGTCGAGCGAGCGGTGGACGCGCGCCGCGACGCCTGGTTCGAGTTCATAGGCCATGCGCTCGACCCTAGCCGGGATGGGTGGTCCGTTAGGGATCGAGGTCCGACCCTCATTTCCAGCGGAAATGGACGAAGACGCGGCCGAAGTTGTGTGAGTCCTTCTCGACGCGGTGATAGAGCGCCTTGACGTCCTTGCGGTCCAGGTAGCGCAGGACTCGCTTCTTCAGCTGGCCCGACCCCTTGCCCGGGATGATCTCCACCAGCGGGGCCTTCTTGGCCACCGCCTCCGCCATGATGTCGCGAAGCGCGCGCTCGATCTCGTCGCCCCGGTTGTAGACGTCGTGCAGATCGAGCTTCAGCTTCATTCCCTCATCTTGCGCCGCGGTCGAGGCGACAGTCCATCAGCAGGGGAGTAGGACGTGACCTTGGCCAGCCAGATCAGCGCCAGTACCGGAAGCACCGCGGGGAGGTAGCCGTAACCGCGCCCGTACCCGGACCAGACGGTGCTGTCGGGGAATTCGTGCGGCTCGACGTAGCTCAGCGTGCCCACGACCACCACCCCGACCAACTCGATGCTGCACGCGACGATCGCGAAGGTGCGGGCGTGCACGACGATGGCGACAAAGGCGACGATGTAGATGACAGCCGCGGCCGCCGACAACAGGTACGCCGTGGGAGCGCGCGAGAACGAGGCGGCGAGCTGGTAGGCCGACCGTCCGGTGGCGGCCACGGCGAGCAGGCCGTAGAAGAAGGTCAACAGCCGGCCCGGCCCAGTCGTCAGCGCGGGACGCGACCTGCGTTCAGCCATGCGGGGTCCACAGCTGAGCGACGCGAGCCAGCAGCACGCAGACGACGAGCGCACCGACGGCCAGGACGACGCTTCCCCAGCGCGAGGGCTCGGCCCAACCCAGGGCGGCCGTCACCGGCATGACCAGAGTGATCCCGACGAGGTAGGCGATCACCAGGCCGAGACTCCACGTGTGGTGGCCGCCGATGAGACCGGCCACCCGCACGCCGACGTAGAACAGCACCGCGAGCTCGACGAGAGCGGCAGCCAGCAGGTCCGCCCGGGTGGGCACGCGATCGAGGAATGCGCGCACGCCGGCCACCAGCGCGGCGGCCAGCGCGAGGACCAGGCAGACGGACGTCGCAACGGTGGTCATGCGCCTCCCTCCCCGAATCCGAGCGCCCGAGCGCGTGCGCTCAACGGTGCCACGCCCGCGTCCGGGCCCCGGCACCGGTCAGGCGGACCGTCCGCGCCACGAAGGCGCTGGTCGCCGGCGTCTGCCACAGTGGGGCTCATGAAGTCGAATGCTCGCCGTCCGCCCGGCGGTATGGCGAAAACCTTCCCGCGCTGGGTGGTGCTGCACGGCCTGGGGCGGGCAGCGACCCGGCAGTGGGCACGGAAGGGCGATCCGCAGGCGCGGCTCATCGCTGACCCGTCGGTACGCGAGAACCCCTACCCGATTTACGAGCAGATCCGCGCCGCGGGTGAGCTCAGCCAGACCCGGGTGGGCCTGATCACCGCGACGCACGCGGTGGCCCAATCGGTCCTTCGCTCGGACGATTTCCGCACCACATCGGTGAGCGCGAGCGTGCTGCCTCGCCTGCAATGGATCGAGCGTGCCACCCGCTCGGGTGCCCTGCACCCGCTGGAGAAACCGTCGCTGCTGGCCGTCGAACCGCCGAGCCACACTCGCTACCGCTCGCTGGTCTCTTCGGTGTTCACCGCGCGTGCCGTGGCGGCCATGCGTGACGACGTCCAACTCGTTGCCGACCGCCTGCTCGATGACCTGGCGGCCGAGGAGGGGCCGGTCGACCTCGTGCCGCGCTACTGCGCGCGGCTGCCGGTCGCGGTCATCAGCAACATCCTCGGGGTCGCCGATGCCGATCGTGCACGGGTGCTGGAGTTCGGTGAGCACGCCGCTCCGAGCCTGGACTTCGCACTGACCTACCGGCAGTTTCGCACCGTCGAGGACGGCCTGATCGGCTTCGACCGCTGGCTCGGCGAGCACCTGGCGGCCCTGCGCCGGGAGCCCGGCGACAACCTGATGAGCAGGCTGATCCAGGCCACCGTCGACGGCCAGCACCTCGACGACGAAGAGCTTCGGGCCACCGCCGGGCTGGTGCTTGCGGCCGGTTTCGAAACGACCGTCAACCTGCTCGGTAACGGCGTCCGCCTGCTCCTGGATCATCCCGATCAGCTCGACGTGCTTCACAGCGAGCCCGAGCGCTGGACGAATGCGGTCGACGAGATCCTGCGGCTCGAATCCCCGGTGCAGATGACCGCACGAATCGCGAACCGCGACCTAGAGATCGCCGGACACCCCGTGGCCAGGGACTCCTTCGTCTCGCTGATCCTCGCCGCCGCGAACCGGGACGCGGCCGTCTTTCCCGAGCCGACGGCGTTCGACGTCCGGCGGGAGAACGCCGGGCGCCACCTCGCCTTTTCCGGCGGCCGGCACTTCTGCCTCGGCGCGGCACTGGCCCGCCTGGAGGGGGAGGTCGGGCTGCGTTGCCTGTTCGACCGCTTCCCGCAGCTGGCTGCGGCCGGTCCCGGCACCCGCCGCGAAACCCGCGTGCTGCGGGGCTGGGCGAACCTGCCCGTGCGCGTCCGGCCGACGAAGGTCCGTACGTCCGCCTGACCGTCTGATCGCGCGTCGCCGAGAGATGGGATGCTGAGCGCATGACCGCACGCGTGCCGTTGATCTATCGAATTGTCATGATCGTTGCGACGCCGATCGTGCGCTGGTGGGGTCGGCTGACTGTGGACGGCGTGGAGTTGGTCGACGGCCCCGAGCCGCTGGTGGTGTTCGGCAACCACGACAGTCACTGGGATCCGCTCGTCGCCGGGGTGGCCGCGAACGGTCAGTCCGCGCACGGTCGCCAGATCCGCGCACTGGCCAAGGCATCACTGTGGACGAACCCGGTTGTCGGCCGCGTGCTCGACGGAATGGGCCAGATCCCGATCGAGCGCGGCCGCGGTGACACCGACGCGCTGGCCGCGGCGATCGGCCAGCTCGACGGCGGCGCGTGCGTCGGCGTTTTCCCCGAAGGCACTGTCTCCGGCGGCGAGGTCAAGCGGTTCCTCAGCGGCGCAGGTCGTCTTGCTCTGGCAGTGCCGACCGCCCGCGTGATCGGGCTGAGCATCACTGGAGCGGTCGACATCGCCCGTTTCCCGCGCCGTCCACGCATCCGCGTCGAGTTCTTCGAGCCCGCGACCGGCCAGCCGAAGGACGGCGAGAGCGCCGTTGCGCTCACCCGCCGGATCATGGCCGAAGTTCGTACCCGTGCCCCCGCGGTGCCGTCCGGCCGCGCAACCAAGTCGGTTTCGAGCTAACGCTCCGAGACCGGCGCCGACACCGGTGGCGGCGCCTCCGCGCTCAGAGCCGCGCCCACGCCTCGGTGAGCACCGCGCGCAGGATCTGCTCGATCTCGTCGAATTCCGGTTGGCCGATGATCAGGGGCGGCGACAGCTGCACAACCGGCTCGCCGCGGTCGTCGGCGCGGCAGTAGAGCCCGGCCTCGAACAGCGCGCGGGACAGGAAGCCCCGCAGCAGGCGCTCGGACTCGTCGGCGTCGAAGGTCTCCTTGGTCGCCTTGTCCTTGACCATCTCGATGCCGTAGAAGTACCCATCGCCGCGGACGTCGCCGACGATCGGCAGGTCGTAGAGCTTTTCCAGCGTCGCGCGGAACGCAGCCTCGTTCTGCAGCACGTGCTGGTTGATGCCTTCACGCTCGAAGATGTCGAGGTTCTTCATGGCCACCGCGGCAGACACCGGATGACCGCCGAAGGTGTAGCCGTGCGGGAAGGAGGCGTCACCCGTCCAGAACGGCTCGGCCACGCGATCGCTGACGATCGCGGCCCCGATCGGGGAGTAGCCGCTGGTCAGCCCCTTGGCGCACGTGATGATGTCGGGGACGTAGCCGAACTTGTCGCAGCCGAACATCGTGCCCAGCCGGCCGAACGCGCAGATGACCTCGTCGGAGACCATCAGCACGTCGTGCTTGTCGCAGATCTCCCGAACACGCTGGAAATACCCGGGCGGCGGCGGGAAGCAGCCGCCGGAGTTCTGCACCGGCTCGACGAACACGGCGGCGACGGTGTCGGGGCCCTCCATCTCGATGGCGATGTCGATCTGGTCCGCGGACCATCGGCTGAACGCGTCCAGGTCGTCGCCGTGTTCGGGGGCACGGTAGAAGTTGGTGTTCGCCGCTTTGTGCGCCCCGGGCACGAGCGGCTCGAACCACTTCTTCGCGTCCGGTATGCCGGTGATCGACAGGGCGCCCTGCGGTGTGCCGTGGTAGGCGATGGAGCGGCTGATGACCTTGTGCTTCATCGGCTTGCCGACGAGCTTGTAATACTGCTTGGCCAGCTTCCACGCCGTTTCGACGGCCTCGCCACCACCGCTGGTGAAGAAGACCTTGTTCAGGTCCCCGGGGGCCAGGGACGCTAGCCGGTCGGCCAGCTCGATCGCCGGTGGGTGCGCGTAGGACCACAGCGGGAAGAACGCGAGTTCCTTCGCCTGGTCGTAGGCGGCCCGGGCGAGTTCCTCGCGCCCGTGGCCGGCCTGCACCACGAACAGCCCGGCCAGGCCGTCGAGGTAGCTGCGGCCGTTGGCATCGAAGATCCGGGCGCCCTCGCCGCGGACGATCGTGGGCACCGGCGCGTCGGCGTAGGACGACATACGGGTGAAGTGCATCCACAAGTGCTCGCGGGCCTGGGTGGACAAGCCTTCGACATCATGCGTCGCGCTGGCGGTTTCGATCGGTGTGGTGGTCATGGGTTGCTCCTGGTTCGGGGGTTCATCGTGCCCCCCAGTTGTAGGTCTGTTTGACCAACTTGAGATAGACGAACGATTCGGTGCGCAACACGCCGTCGATCGTGCGGATGCGGGTGTTGACGAGCTCGAGCAGGTGGGCATCGTCCTCGACGACGATCTCGACGATGAGATCGACCGATCCCGCCGTGACGACGATGTAGTCGACCTCGTCGATCTCGGCGAGTGTGTCGGCGATCTTCTCGACGTCCCCAGAGGTCGAGATCGCGATCATGGCCTGCCGGGCCAGGCCGGTCCGCATCGGATCGGTGACCGCGACGATCTGCATGACGCCGGTGTCGACGAGCTTCTGCACCCGCTGCCGGACCGCTGCTTCGCTGAGCCCGACGGCCTTGCCGATCGAGGCGTAAGGGCGGCGGCCGTCCTCCTGCAGCTGTTCGATGATCGCACGCGAGGTGTCGTCCGGCACGCCGACGGTTGCGCTGGTCATTTCAGCAGCCCCTTCGACATTCGGCGACGAAATACGTTGTTCACAGCATATCAGACGACGGATATCGTGATTCGATCATGGTTGCACGACGGAAGGCGGTGCGCTGAGGGTCTCGTCGGGCACCAGGGTCTCGGTGTCCTCGTTCAGCGTCTCGCCCCGGAAGAAGGCCGGGGCCACCGCGTTCCAGATGAACATCAAGATGATGCCCAGGACGAAGGTGCCGACGCCGAGCAGGAACGTGCCCCCGATCGACCAGTGCGGCGCGAACGCCATATCCCATTGGGTGAAGCTGGCGGCGCCGGTAGCGTTGGCCGAGAGCCAGTCGTCGTGCAGGCTCCAGGCGAGTGCGAAGTAGAGGATAAGCCCGCCGACGAGCGGCAGAATGCCCTGCATGATCATGTTGCGCGGGCTGCTGGTCAGGTTCTTGCGGTAGTACCAGAAGCAGGCGAAGCCGGTAAGCCCGTAGTAGAACGCGATCATCGTCCCAAGCGCGGTCACGCAGTCGGCGATCACGTTGATCGGGTTGTGCGAATAGTTCAGAGCGGCGTAGATGGCGATCGAGATGACACCGAACGCAACGGTGGACACCGTCGGGGTGAGGTGGCGGGGGTGCACCTTCGCGAACGTCCGGGGCAGCGCTCGGTAGACGGCCATGGACAGCGACGTCCGTGCGGTCGGCAGGATGGTCGTCTGCGTCGACGCGGCTGCCGAGGTGAGCACCATCAGGATCAGGATGTGCGACATCGTCGTGCCCAGCGCGCCGGAGCCGAAGACCGCCTTGCCGAGTACGGACAGGACGTCTCCGGAGTGGGCGGTGTTGCCGAGTCCGATGCCCTTGCTGCCCACACCGGCGAACGACTGCGCGGCGAGGGTCACGAGGGTGTAGGTGACGACGAGCATGACGGTGGAGATGATTGCCGCGCGCCCGGGCGTCTTGCTCGGGTCCTCGGTCTCCTCGTTGATCGAGACGGCGCTGTCCCAGCCCCAGTAGATGAACAGCATGAGCAGGATGCCGCGGATGAACGAGGAGAAGTCGGGGATGTTCGTCGGGTCGAACCAGGACAGCGAGACGCCGATCGACTCCGTCGCGCCGTTGCTCGTCCCGACCTTGACCAGGGCGACGACGGCGAAGACCAGCAACGTGATCAGCTCGATGGTCAGCAGGACGCGCTGGAGTCTCGCGGACAGTTCCACGCCGACGTAGCAGATGTAGGTCATGACCGCGATCCAGGCGACGCCGACGAGCAGGACCCAGCCGGAGGCCGGATCGCTGCCGATACCGTTGGCGTTGACGAGCAGGAACACGTACTGCCCGGCGACCTGCGCGAGGCTCGCCATCACCAGCAGGTCGGCGGCGATGATGCCCCAGCCGCCGAGCCAGCCGGTCTTCGGACCGAACGCGCGCGTCGCCCAGGTGAACGTGGTGCCGCAGTCCGGGTCGGCCTTGTTCAGTTCTTGGTAGCCGATCGCGGTGAACAGCATCGGGATGAAGGCGAGGATGACGATGATCGGCGCCTGGAGCCCGACGCCGAGGACGATGAAGCCGAGGGTTGCGGCCAGGCTGTACGCCGGCGCGACCGAGGCCACGCCGATGACGACGCTCGAGACCAGGCCGAGGGCGCCCGACTTCAGGCCCTTGCCGACGACGGTCTCGCTGCGGGAGGTAGCGGTAGCGGTCACGAGTGCTCCTGACGACCCGGGGACGTGTGCAGTGCGTTTATCGCAGTTTCCGCCGCTCTGTGCAAGGGTTTCCGCCGTGTAAATGTCATGTGACGATGGATTTCGCAACGATGACGTCTCTATAGTCACGACATGCGCATCTTGATCCTCGGCGCGGGCGGGGTCGGCTCGGCCGCCGCTCGCATCGCCGCCCGCCGCCCGTTCGCAACCCACGTGGTCGTCGCCGACTATGACCTCGCCCGAGCCCAGGCGAGCGTCGCCGACGTCGGCGACGAGCGCTTCTCGGCGATCCGGCTGGACGCCTCCGACCAGTCCGCCATCGAGACGGTCCTCGCGGGCGAGCGCATCGACGCGGTGCTCGGCGCGACCGACCCGCGCTTCACGATGCCGATCTTCCGCGCGGCGCTGGCGGCTCGGGTGCACTACCTGGACATGGCGATGTCGCTGTCGACGCCGCATCCGTCCGAACCGCACAAGCAGACCGGTGTCAAGCTGGGTGACGAGCAGTTCGAGCTGGCTGGGGAGTGGGAGGCCGCGGGCAGGCTCGCGGTCGTCGGCATCGGGGTCGAGCCCGGGTTGTCCGACGTCTTCGCCCGCTACGCCGCCGATCACCTGTTCGGCGAGATCGACGAGCTGGGCGTGCGTGACGGCGCCAATTTGGAGGTTGCGGGTTTCGAGTTCGCGCCGTCGTTCTCCATCTGGACGACGATCGAGGAGTGCCTGAACCCGCCAGTGATCTACGAGAAGGACCGCGGCTGGTTCACCACCGAGCCGTTCAGCGAGCCCGAGACCTTCGACTTCCCCGAGGGCATCGGCCCGGTCGAGTGCGTCAACGTCGAGCACGAGGAGGTCCTGCTGATGCCGCGCTGGCTGGACGCCAAGCGCGTCACCTTCAAGTACGGGCTGGGGGACGAGTTCATCGGCGTGCTCAAGACGCTGCACAAGCTCGGGTTGGATCGCACGACCCCGGTGGACGTCGGGGGCGTGCCCGAGGGGAGCTCGCGACCGGAGCGTGTGACGGTCTCGCCTCGCGACGTCGTCGCGGCCTGCCTGCCGAACCCGGCGACACTCGGCGACCGGATGACGGGCAAGACCTGCGCCGGGCTCTGGGTCCGCGGCACGGGCAAGGACGGCGCTCCGAGATCGACGTACCTCTACCACGTCGTCGACAACGAGTGGTCGATGCGCGAGTACGGCTCGCAGGCGGTGGTGTGGCAGACGGCGGTAAACCCTGTCATCGCGCTCGAGTTGATCGCGACCGGCGTGTGGAACGGCGCCGGCGTGCTCGGGCCCGAAGCGTTCGACGCTGTGCCATTCCTGGAATTGCTCGCCGGCGAGTACGCCTCGCCGTGGGGTCTGCGGGAACTCTGAGCGCGGCTCGGTCCGCCGGCCCAGCGACGGTAACGTAGGCGTAGGTTCCCGGACCGAATTGTGAGGTGCGCCCGTGACTACGCTCGAATCCGCTGACACCCGCGCGGGCGCCGAGTCCCGCCTGCTGCACGAGCTCGAGCCGGTCGTGGCCGAGAACCTCGACCGGCATCTGAACACGACCAAGCCGTGGCACCCGCACGACTACGTGCCGTGGAGCCGCGGGCGGGACTTCGCCTTTCTGGGCGGCGAGGACTGGCAGGCTGAGGACTCACCGCTCGACCCGGTCGCGCAGACCGCGATGACGGTCAATCTGCTGACCGAGGACAACCTTCCGTCCTACCACCGCGAGATCGCTACGCGCTTCGGCCGCGACGGCGCCTGGGGGCAGTGGGTCGGTCGCTGGACGGCGGAGGAGGGCCGGCACGGCATCGCGCTGCGCGATTACCTCGTCGTCACCCGGGGCGTTGACCCCGTCGAGCTCGAGAACCTACGCATGGTGCACATGCAGGCCGGTTACGACTCCGGCGACAAGACGGCGCTGCAGGCGGTCGCGTACGTGTCCTTCCAGGAGCTTGCGACTCGCGTCTCGCACCGCAATACCGGCGCAGCCACCGGCTGCCCGCTCGCCGAGCAGCTGCTGACCCGAATCGCCGCCGACGAGAACCTGCATATGGTCTTCTACCGCAACCTCGTGGCCGCTGCCCTCGACCGCGCCCCGGACGCCACTATGTGTGCGATCCGCGACGAGGTGGTCGGCTTCCAGATGCCCGGGCAGGGCATGCCGAACTTCCTGCGCAACTCCGCGACGATCGCCAAGGCCGGAATCTACGACCTGCGACTGCACCACGACGACGTGATCGCGCCCGTGCTGCGCTTCTGGAAGATCTTCTCCCGCGACGATCTCGGCTTCGAAGGTGAGCAGGCGCGTGACGAGCTGGCGGCGTTCACGGCCGGCCTGGACGAGCAGGCGGCCCGGTTCGTCGAGAAGCGGGAAAGACAACGTGAGCGCGCCGCCGCACGCTGAGGGTCGGTAACCGGCGCTACTGGCGCCAAGAGTTCTTCCGGCGCCGGGCGTCCCAGAACAAAACGACGACGAGCATGCCGGCGATGATGCCGAGGAACAGGGTGCCCTGCGCGTTGTAGTGCGTCGATGTCGCCATCAGCAGCAGCAGGATCGCGCTGACCCAGCCGCCGATACGAGCCGCGCGGCCCCATTCACCGTGCCAGCCCCACTCCTCGGGGTGCTCGTTCGGGTGGTCGTGCTTGTAGTCCTCGGGTAGGGCAAGGTCGGGCTTCTCGCTGTGCGGGTTGAGGGCCACGACACACTCCTGTCAGGCGATCCGATCGGCGGGGCGCCCTCATTCTGGCACCTTCGCGTATCGCTACCGTGAGCGGATGCGCATCACCGGCTGCGGCCATGCGAGCGTGCTGATCGAGACGGCGCACGGCTCCGTGCTGACTGACCCCTGGGTCAACCCGGCGTACTTCGGTTCCTGGTTCCCGTTCCCCGACAACTCCGGCCTCGACTGGCACACGCTGGGTCAGGCCGACTACCTGTTCGTGTCCCATCTGCACCGCGACCATTTCGACCCTGAGCACCTGCGCAAGCACATCTCCAAGAAGACGACGGTATTGTTGCCCGACTACCCGACGTCCGAACTCGAGGACGCCCTGCGTGACTGCGGGTTCACCTCGTTCGTGCAGCCGAAGTCCGGCGACATCGTCTCCCTGGACGGCCTCGATGTCATGATCCAGGCCCTCATCTCGCCCACGGACGGCCCGATCGGTGACTCGTCGCTCTGGCTGTCCGACGGGAGGTACCGGGTGCTGAACCAGAACGACGCCCGGCCGTCCGAACTCGTCGACTTCCGCGAGCTCGGGCCCGTCGATGCCTACCTGATCCAGTTCTCGGGGGCCATCTGGTTTCCGATGGTCTACGACCTGCCGGCGCGGGCGAAGCAGGCGATGGGCCTCACCAAACGCGAGCGGCAGTTCGACCGCACGCTGCGCTACATCGATGAACTCGATGCCCGGTACGTGTTTCCGACGGCCGGGCCGCCGTGTTTCCTCGACGAGGAGCTCTGGGGCTTCAACGACATCTTCGGCGACGAGTCGAACATCTTCCCCGACCAGACTGTGTATCTCGACTGGTTGGCCGGCAAAGGCCACGACGAGGGACGGTTGCTGCTGCCCGGCACGGTCGCGGCCCTCGACGCGCCGGACTGCCCGGTCGTCCACCCGTACGACCCGGCAACGGTCTACGCGAGCAACGAGACCAAGAGCGCCTACCTGCGGGAGATGCAGCAGCGGCGTATGCCCGAGGTGGAGGTGCTCAAGGCCGGCTGGGCGCATCCGGAGATCGACGTCCTCGCCTCGCTGGCGCAGTGGTTCGCGCCGTTGCTCGAGGAGTCCGTGCACATCGCACAGGGGATCGACGGTGGTGTTCGGCTGACATGCGAGGACGAGGACCGCGGTGATGTCGACGTCCTGATCGACTTCGTCGGTCGCAACGTACGCGCCTACGACGGCGAGAAGGTGCGGTACCGGTTTCGCACCCGTCGCGCGTATGTCGAGCAGCTGATCGCCGAGCACGAGATCGATTGGGTGAACTCGCTGTTCCTGTCGTGCCGGTTTTCCGCCCAGCGGATCGGCCCGTACAACGAGTTCGTCTACGTGTTCTTCAAGTGCCTGTCCGAAGAACGGCTGAACTACGCCGAGGGTTGGTTCCTCGAACAGGACAGCGCCGAGGCGACCGAGACGATCACGCTGGACGGCTGGGACATGCAGCGCCGGTGCCCGCACCTGAAGGCCGACCTGTCGCGGTTCGGGACTGTGGCTGATGGTGTGATGACCTGCCAGATGCACGGCTGGAAGTGGCGGCTCTCGGACGGCAAGTGCCTGTCTTCGGTCGGTCACGACCTGCGCTGCGCACCCACCGGCCAACCGGTGCCGGTGCCCGAGCCGGTGGCGCACGACGAGCACCATGGCCATCACGACGCGGAGACCGCCGAGGGCTGACCCGCGGCCCGCAGTCGCCGCACGAGATCATCGCGGCAGGAAACGCGTCCCGGTCGGAAGGCGGGCGCGCATGATCTCCACGGCGGCGGGATTGCGGTCGATGAGCACGAAGCGGCGTCCGAGTTGTGCGGCGGCGGCACCGGTCGTGCCACTGCCGGCGAAGAAATCGAGCACCCGATCGCCCTCGCGGGAGGACGCCTGCACGATGCGCCGCAGGATGCCCTCGGGCTTCTGGTTCGGGTAGCCGGTCTTCTCCGCGCCGTTCGTCGGCACGATCGTGTGCCACCAGACGTCGGTCGGAAGCTTGCCGCGGGCGGCCTTCTCGGGGCCGACGAGGCCGGGCGCGAGGTAGGCGATGCGCTCCACGGCGTCCTGGTCGAAGAAGTGGCCGCCGGGCGTGCGGACGTACACGAAGATCGTGTCGTGTTTCGCCGGCCACCGGTCGCGGGCGCGGCCGCCGAAGTCGTAGGCCCAGATCAGCTCGTTGAGGAAGGCATCGCGGCCGAAGACCGCGTCGAGCAACAGCTTGACGTAGTGCGCCTCGCGGTAGTCGATGTGCAGGTACAGCGTGCCGCTGGCGGTGAGCAGCCGACGCGCCTCGCGAAGTAGCGCTTCGAGCATGCCCAGGTAGTCGTCGTGTATGTCGAGATAGGCATGCCGGCTCTGCTCGGTCGTCACGTATCGCCGTCCACCGAAACCCGTGCGGTCGCCGCCTTCGTCGGCGCGCACGGTGGTCACGGTGCGCCGTTGCTGCGCGCGGCCGGTGTTGAACGGCGGATCGATGTAGACGAGCTGGAACGCAGCGTCCGGCAACGTCGGCAGGATCTCGGCGCAGTCGCCGAGCACGATGTAGTCGTCGACCTGATCGAGGCCAAGACGACCGTTTTCGACGCTCACGTAGGGCCGGGGGGATTCGAACCCCCACTGGACGGCACCTAAGGCCGCTGCCTCTGCCATTGGGCTACGGCCCCTTCGAACTAGCAGCGTAGTAGGGCGGTCGGTGACCGGTCCGCAGCGGCGTGTGGTCGTAGAGGGACTCGAGCACGGCGCGGCGCAACAGCTGCATGCGATCGGATCGAACAATCGGGTGTAACCGCGCCAGGACCTCGTGGTGGTCGTAGGTATCGAACCCATCTGAGGGAACCCGGTCCAGGAACGAACGGAACGCGGCGGCGAAGGTGAGCACTCGCTTCAGAGGTGACCGCGGGCGCAGTCGATGCAGCGGTCCGTACCCGGACGCGCCTCGAGACGCTCGGCGCCGATGAGCCGGCCGCACACGACGCACTGGCCGTAGGTGCCCGCGGCGGCCCGATGAATCGCGGCATCGAGGGCCGCGACGCGTGCTTCGGCGCGGTCGAGCAGCGACTGCGCCTGTGCCCTCTCGAATCCAATCGTGGCGCCCTCGGGGTCGTGCTCGTCGTCACCCGTGGTCGAGGAAGCCGACGCGATCACGTCCTCGAGCTCGCGCCGCAGATCGGCCACTCGCGCAGCTGCGGCGGCCCGGACGACGACAAGGTCAGTCGAGGCCGAGTTCACGACGCAATTTCGCCACGTGGCCGGTGGCCTTGACGTTGTAGTGCGCGACCTCGATCTTGCCGTCCTCGCCGACGACGAACGTCGAGCGGATCACGCCCAGCACCTTCTTGCCGTACATCGTCTTCTCGCCGTAGGCGCCGTACGCCTCGAGGGTCGATCTCGACGGGTCCGACAGCAGCGGGAACGTCACCGCGTCGCGATCGCGAAACTTCGCCAACTTCTCGGGCTTGTCCGGCGAGATACCGAGCACGGCGTAGCCGACCGTCGCCAGGGATTCGAGACTGTCGCGAAAGTCGCACGCCTGCGTGGTGCAGCCGGGCGTCATGGCTGCTGGATAGAAATAGACGATCACCTTGCGGCCGCGTAGGTCGGCCAGCGCGACGTCGTTACCGTCGGCGTCGGGAAGGGTGAAGTCGGGGGCCGGGTCGCCCGGCGCGAGTCGAGCCATATGGGCAACGCTACCCACGATGTGAGCGAGCCGCGGTGGGCGCCCTACCACTAGGCTGCTACCCGAGCCGAGGAGAGGACAGCCAGTGGCCGAGCGCAGCGCCGAGGACATCCAGCGTGACATCGAGAAGTCCCGGGCCGCCCTGGCGACGACTGTTGATCAGCTGGCGTACCGCACGAACCCCAAGCGGCTGTCCGACTCCGTGAAGCAGGGCATCCGGGCCAAGGTGAATTCGCCGCAGGGTCAGGCCGTGCTGGCAGTGGTGGGCGGCCTTCTGGTCGTCGTGATCATCCGCCGCATCCGCAAGCACTAGACCGCCATGCCGGGCCGGAGCACCGCACCCGACCGCGCCGCTCGTCGCCGCCCGTTCGCGCTGGTGTGACCGGCAGCGGCGATGCGTCCGGCGGGTGACGGGCGGGCAAACGGATGGCGTTAGGCTCCGCAGAACGAGCCCGCCAGGAGCTAGGAGCACAGTGGCTTTCCGGATCACGCCCAAGGACAACGCGTTCTACACGATGTTCACCGAGGCAGGACGCAACGTCGCCGACGCTGTAACGGTTCTCGGCGGGCTCACCGATCCCAATGCGAACCGCGCGGTGATCGCGAAGGATCTGCGGGATCGCGAGCATGCCGGCGACGCCGTCACCCACCGCATCATGCGTCAGCTCAACACCAGCTTCGTCACCCCGTTCGATCGCGAGGACATCTATCGGCTCGCGTCCGCTCTCGATGACGTCGTCGATGCGATCGAGGCGGCGGCGGACTTCATCGTGTTGGCCGACGTCGGCCGGCTCCCCCCGCTGATGAACGATCAGATCCACCTGCTGCAGAAGTCGGCGGACGAGACCGCCGAGGCGATGTCGCGATTGAAGACGCTGCAGGACCTCGAGCCGTACTGGATCGAGGTGAACCGCCTGGAGAACGAGGCCGACCGGGTGTACCGCAAGCTGCTGTCCAAGCTGTTCAGCGGTGACTACGACGCGTTGACGATGGTCAAGCTGCGTGAGGTCGCCGACGGCCTCGAGGACGCCGCGGACGCCCTCGAGCATGTCGCTCACGCGGTCGAGTCGATCGCCGTCAAGGAGTCCTGAGCCGGTGGATTCCACTGCCCTCGTGGTGGTGATCGTCGTTGTCGCGCTCGGCTTCGACTACACCAACGGGTTCCACGACTCGGCCAACGCGATCGCGACCTCGATCTCGACCCGGGCGCTGACCCCGCGTATCGCGCTGGCGATGGCCGCGGTGTTCAACGTCGTGGGCGCGCTGATCTCGATCCAGGTCGCCCGGACGATCGGCAGCGGGATCATCAGGCCGCCCAACGGTCGATCCGGGCTGGTCATCGTGCTGGCGGCGCTGCTCGGGGCGATCGTCTGGAACCTCGGCACCTGGTACTTCGGCCTGCCGTCGTCGTCCTCGCATGCCCTTATCGGCGGTCTCGTCGGCGCCGCCATCGGCGCGTCCGAGACGATCAAGTGGAGCGTCATCGTCGACAAGGTGCTGATCCCGATGGTGGCCTCGCCGCTCATCGGCTTCGCGGCCAGCTACCTGTTCATGGTCGCGCTGTTCTGGGCGTTCCGGAAGGCGAACGCCGTGCGGGCGAACCGCGGCTTCCGATGGGCGCAGATCGCGTCCGCGGCCACGATGTCGTTCGGGCACGGCACGCAGGACGCGCAGAAGACGATGGGCGTGATCGCCCTGACCCTGACCGTGAACGGCAACCTCGGCAAGAACGACGGCATCCCGTTCTGGGTGATCATCTCCTCCGCGCTGGCGATCTCGGCCGGTACTTATTCCGGCGGCTGGCGGATCATGCGCACCCTCGGACGCCGCATCTTCTCGCTGACGCCGGCCAGCGGTTTTGCCGCCCAGACGGTGGCCAGCGGCGTCATGCTCGCCACCGCGCAGTACGGCCTACCGGTGTCGACGACACACGTGATCTCCTCCTCGGTCATGGGCGTGGGCGCCACCCGGCGGTTGTCGGCGGTGCGCTGGGGCGTCGCCGGGAACATCGTCATCGCCTGGGTTCTGACCATCCCGGCCGCGGCGGCGGTCGCGGCGCTGATGTTCACGGTCCTGCACCCGATCCTGAGCTGACCGACCGGAACCGCACCTCGTCGCCCGGCCGCAACTGCGCGGCGCGATCGAGGTCGGTCACCACCGCGATCACCGGGTACCCGCCGGTGATCGGCGCGTCCGGCCCGAACAGGATCGGCCGGCCGTCACCGGGCACCTGGAGCGCGCCCGGCAGCACCGGTTCGCTCGGCAGCTCGCCGGGGCGCACCCGTTCGAGCGGCGGCCCGTCGAGGCGTACTCCCACGCGGTCGCACTCGCTTCGCACCCGCCAGGGCATGCCGAGCAGGGTCTGGCACGCCGTCTCGGTGAACCAGTCGTCGCGTGGCCCGAAACGGACGGTCAGCGCCCGGCCGCCGGGTCGACCCGACGCCGCGCTGCCGCTCACGGCCTTGTTCGGTTGTGCGCCGATGGCCAGCCGGTCACCGGCGCGCAGCGGTGCCGGGCCGAGGCCGCTGAGCGTGTCGGTGCTCGCGGAGCCGAGGACATGCTCGACGTCGAACCCGCCGCGCACGGCAAGATAGCTGCGCAGCCCCGTGCGCGGCGGGGCGAGTCGAACCGACGAGCCGGTCGGCAGGCTGACCGCCGCGCCCCAGTCGACGCCGGCGCAGACGGCACCCGTGCAGGCGATCGTCGCCGCGCGGTCGAGCCGTAGCTCGACGCCGCCGAGGGTCACCTCGATGCCGACCGCGCCCTCGGGATTGCCAACCAGCCGGTTGGCCAGCCGCAGGGCTTCCCGGTCGAACGCCCCTGATCGCGGAACGCCGAGCGCGGCGAAGCCAGGCCGCCCGAGATCCTGCAGCGTCGCCGACCCGCTGTGGGTGACGATCTCGATCACGTGGACCGGAACCGGACGCGGGTGCCCGGCGTGAGCAACGCCGGGGGAGCGCGGTGCAGGTCCCACAGGATCGCGTCGGTGTGGCCCAGCAGCCGCCAACCGCCGGGTGAGGCCTGCGGGTAGACGCCGGTGAACTCCCCGGCAATCGCCACCGAACCGGACGGCACGATCGTCCGCGGCTCCGCGTGCCGGGCGACGTGAAGGGCGGGGTCGAGGCCGCTCAGGTAGGCGAATCCGGGTGTGAACCCGCAGAAGCCAACCACGTATTCGCCGGACGCGTGCGCCCGGACCAGCCCGTCCACGTCCAACCCGAGCTCGCCGGCCGTGGCGGCGAGATCGGCGCCGTCGTAGTCGACGTTGAGCAACACCTCGGCCCCGACATGCGGCTCCGCGGGACGAACCGGCAGAGCTCGCAGTGCAGCGCACACCCGGGGGAGCCAGGCTGCGTCGCCGACCACGACCAGGACCGTCCGAGCGGCCGGCACCACCTCGCGCACCTCGGCGAGATCGCCAGCGGCGGCAGCGGTCCCCAGCACAGCGGCCGGGTCGTCGGGCTCGACCAGCACGGCCAGCTCGCCGTAGCGGAGCAGCCTCATTCGACGAAAGACGCGACGCTGACCCCGGCGTCGACGAGCGTGCGCCGGACCTCGGTGGCCAGGTGCACCGCGTCCGGGGTGTCGCCGTGGACGCACAACGAGCGCGGGTCGACCGTGACCGACGAGCCGTCGACGGCCGTGACGCGATGGTGCAGCGCGAACGACGCGGCGCGCGCCACCACGTCGTACGGGTCCTCGATCAACGACCCGGGCTCGCTGCGCGGCACGAGCCGCCCGGACGGCTGGTAGGCCCGGTCGGCGAATGCTTCGGCGACGAAGGGCAGGCCTGCGGCGCTGGCGGCGTCGGCCAGCGCCGAGCCGGGCAGCCCGAGCAACGGCAGGGCCCGGTCGAAGGACGCGACCGCCGCGGCGACCGCCTCGGCTTGGCCCGGATCGTCGGCCGCCGTGTTGTACAGGGCACCGTGCGGCTTCACGTACCGCACGCGCACGCCGGCCGCGCGCGCACAGGCGTCCAGGGCGCCGAGCTGATAGAGCACATCCGCACTCAGCTCGTCCGCGGCGATGTCCATCCGCCGGCGCCCGAAGCCCGCGAGATCGCGGTAACCGACCTGCGCGCCGATGGCCACCCCCCGCTCGGCCGCAGCCATGCAGACGCGTCGCATAGTCAGCGGATCGCCGGCGTGAAAGCCGCAGGCGACGTTCGCACTCGTGACGACGTCGAGCAAGGCCTGGTCGTCGCCCAGGCGCCAGATGCCGAACCCCTCGCCGAGGTCGGCGTTCAGGTCGATCCGCATGGTGCGCACCGTATCGCTCGACACCCACGTAGGAGTTCCGAAGACCGGCGGTCTCATCAGTGCTGGTCGTTGTCACCCGATCGGCGCGCTTGGGTGCCGATACGATGTAGGTTAGCCTTACCTAACTACAACGGTCGGGTCGAGGGGACAAGCATGCTGCCGAGCTTCGTCATCGGGCTCCGCGAGGGCCTGGAAGCGGCCCTCATCGTCGGCATCATCGCTGCCTTCCTGCGTAAGCAGCGTCGTCCGGATCTCGTGCGCTGGGTCCTCGTCGGCGTCACCGCGGCCGTCCTGCTGTGCCTCGGCATCGGGATCGCGCTCGATGCGTACTCGCGGCGGCTGCCACAGCAGCAGCAGGAAGGTCTCGAGACCGTCATCGCCGGCCTGGCTGTCGGGATGGTCACCTACATGGTCGTGTGGATGCGGCGGAACTCCCGCGGGCTCAAGGGCCAGCTCGAGGGGCTGGTGGCCGGCGTGATGTCCGGCAGTGCCGCCTTCACCGCCGGGCGGGCCCTGGTAGTCATGGCGTTCCTCGCGGTGATCCGCGAGGGCCTCGAGACCGTCGTCTTCCTGCTCGCCGCCTTCAACGAGACCGCGAACGGTGCGGCCGCGGGTGGTGGCGCGGCGCTCGGCCTCGTCGTGTCGATCGGTCTTGGCTACGCGATCTACCGCGGCGGGGTGCGGCTGAACCTGTCGAAGTTCTTCCGCATCACCGGCGTCGTGCTCGTCCTCGTCGCGGCCGGCCTGGTCGTCAATGCGTTGCACACCGCGCACGAAGCCGGCTGGCTCGAGCTCGGTCAGACCCGCGTCGCCGACCTTTCCTGGCTGGTCCAGCCCGGCACGGTGCAGGCCTCGTTGCTCACCGGAATGTTGGGCCTGCAACCACACCCCGTCACCATCGAGGCCGTCGGGTGGCTGGTGTACCTGGTGCCGGTCGGGCTCTACGTCGCGTGGCCGCCCGGGCGCGGCGTGCCGCTTCGGGCCATCGTCCGCGGCGCGCTCGCTGTGGGTGTCGCAGCGACGGTCGCCGCGGTTGTGCTGGCCACGTTCACCCCCTCGCCGCCCGCTGCGCACCCGGTGACCCGTGCCGACGGCGTTACCGCGTCGGTGGCCTCGCGCAGCGCGCGGTCCGCGGTCGTGCGTACCGAACAGCGCCGGCCGGTCACCGGCAGCACCGGATCGCTGTCGTCGTTCCGGGTGAGCGCAGCGGCCGCCTTCGAGCGGCACGCCGGGCTGGACACGCAGAGATTCGTCGCGACGTCGACGGGGGCGTCCAGGACCGGGCGCCCGACGACTCTGCCGATCCAACGCGTCGCCGCGCTGAACGGGTCGCGGTTGCCGACGGGCTTGCGGTCCGCTCAGGGTCAGGTGCCGGCCTCGTATCAGGACGTCGTCACGCTGACGGTCTGGTTGGACCCTCGCAACGACCGCGTGATCGATCTGCGCTGGACGCAGCGGATCGCCGTGGTGGCCGGCACCGCGGCGAACCACGCCACGCTCGCCACTCCGCTGGCCTCGGCGACGGTGACGCTGCCCGCGGCGGCCCGCACCGTCGCCGTCGACACCGCCGGCCGCGACCACGCCCGACTCGACGATCGCGCGCTCATGCGGGCCTGGGCCGGCCGGTGCATGACGCTGGCCGCGCTCGCGTTCCTGGTGGCACTTGGCTGCTGGCTCGCGGTGCGCCGACGTATCGGCACACCACCGGCGCACACCCCGGGCGTCCCCCAGCCGGTCACCAGCACGTCCGCCCACCGATCACCGCAGATCGCTCGATGACTGCCAACCCAGCGCGCCGCCGCGCGACGACCGCCGCCGCGGCCGGCGTCCTGGTCGCCGCGCTCGCCGGGTGCTCCAGTTCCGCGGGCGGGGACGCACGTCATCCCGCCCAGGCCGGCGGCGCCGGGACGGCGAATCCACGCGTCGTGACCGTCACCGTCACCGCGTCCGGCGGCTGCACCGCCGGCGCTCGGTCGTACCCGGCCGGGCCACTCACATTCAAGATCGCGAACGAGGACGCGACGGCGGTGACCGAGGTCGAGCTGCTGGCCGGTGAGCGCATTCTGGGCGAGAAGGAGAACGTCCCGCCGGGATTCAAGGGCGAGTTCTCCGTGACCGTGCCGGCGGGTGACTACGCGCTCTATTGCCCCGGGGCGAATCCCGAGAAGCGGCCGCTGAAGGTCGCCGGACCGTCGGCCCGGGCCGCCGACGTCACCGTCGCGGGCCTACTGAAACAGGCCACCACCGGCTACGCCAAGTACGTCGACGGTCAGGTCGCCGCCCTGGGCAGCGCGGTGCGCACGCTCGATGCTGCACTACACGGCACGGACCTGGTGACCGCGCAGAAGGCCTACATCGCGGCGCGTCCGTTCTACGAGCGAATCGAGCCGGTCGCCGAGTCGTTCGTGATCGGCCCGGACTCGCTGGACGCCGACATCGACGCGCGCGCCGGTGATGTCCCGGACGCGCACTGGCGTGGCTTCCACCGAATCGAGAAGGCGCTCTTCGCGGATCGGACGCTGACGGGCCTGGCCACGTACGGCACCAGACTCGTCGCCGACGTCGCGCGCCTGGAGCGCCTGACCGCCGGGCTCACCTATCAGCCCTCCGAACTCGCCAACGGCGCGCAAGGTCTGCTGGACGAGGTTGCCGCACGCAAGATCACCGGTGAGGAGGAGCGCTACTCGCGCATCGATCTGCTCGACTTCGCGAACAATGTCGAGGCCGCCGAGCAGGCATTCGCCCAGCTCACGCCGGCGTTGACGAAGATCGACGCCGCGCTGGGCGCCACGATTTCGCGCCGATTCGCCACGCTCGACCAACTGCTCGGGCGGTATCGCACGACGACCAATCCGTCGGGCTACCGGCTCTACCAGCAGCTCACCGCCGCCGACAAACGCGGTTTCGCCGCGGCCGTGAAGGCCGTCCAGGAGCCGTTGTCGAAGGTCTCGAGCAAGGTCGCCACCGGGTGACGGGGGAGGCGGGTGGACAGGCCAGCCGGCGGCGTTTCCTCGGCGGCGCACTCGGGGCGGCGGGTGTCGCGGCCGCCGGCGGCGCGGGATTCGGCGTCGCCAGAGCGACCGAAGCCGACCCGCACCCGAGCCGACCGGCACCGTGTACCGAGGTCGTCGCGTTCTTTGGCGCTCACCAGGCCGGGGTCGCCACGCCGTCGCAGGACCGGCTCGCGTTCGCGGCGTTCGACGTGACCTCGTCCGACGGCGAGGACGTCAAGCTCTTGCTCGGCACCTGGGCGGCCGCGGCGGCACAGCTCACGAAGGGCCTGCCGGTTGGCGCGATCGAGACGGCGCCCGACCGTCCGCCGCTCGACACCGGCGAAGCGGCCGGGCTCGGCGCGGCCAAGCTGACGATCACGGTCGGGTTCGGTCCGTCGCTGTTCGACGACCGGTTCGGGCTCGCGCCCAGGCGCCCCGCTGCCCTGGCGGACATTCCACCACTGCCCGGCGACGCACTTGACCCGCACCGCAGCGGCGGGGATCTCTGCGTCCAAGCGTGCTCGGACGATCCGCAGGTGGCCTTCCACGCCATCCGCAACTTCGCGCGGCTCGCGCGCGGCACCGCCGTCATGCGCTGGACGCAGCTCGGGTTCGGCCGCACGTCGTCCACCTCGAAATCGCAGGCCACGCCCCGCAACCTGATGGGATTCAAGGACGGCACGAACAACATCAAGAGCGAGAGCGTGCGCGAGATGGATGCCTTCGTCTGGGTGGGCGACGAGGGCGAGCAGGGGTGGATGCGCGGAGGCAGCTATCTTGTCGTGCGACGCATCCGAATGCTCATCGAGTCCTGGGACACCGACTTCCTGGCCGACCAGGAGGCGGTCTTCGGCCGATCGAAGGGAACCGGCGCGCCGCTCGGCGGCACGCACGAGTTCGACGACGTCGATCTCGCGGCCAACCGCAATGGTGCGCCGATCATCGCACCCCACGCGCACATCCGGCTCGCGGCGCCGGGCTCGAACGGCGGCCAGAAGATCTTGCGCCGCGGCTTCTCCTACACCGACGGCATCGATGCGGACACCGGTCTGCTCGACGCGGGGCTGCTATTCATCGCCTTCCAGCAGGATCCGCGCAAGCAGTTCGTCGCGATCCAGCGCCGGCTCGGCATCTCGGACCTGCTGAACGAGTACGTCCGGCACACCGGCAGCGGGCTGTTCGCGGTGCCACCGGGCGTGACGGGGCCAGGGGACTGGTTCGGCAGAACGCTGTTCGGGTAGCAGGATCAGGACCATGAGCACTCCGAACCCGCCGCTGTCGTCCCACGCCAGTGAGGTCTACCTGCGTGGGCTGGACGACGTCCGGCCCACGTTTCCGACCGATCTGATCGCGCTGGAGTCCTACGCCGAAGACCACGTCGCGCCCGAGCCGTACTGGTACGCCGCCGGATCGGCCGGTATCGGAGCCACCGCGCGGGCCAACCGGGAGGCGTTCGACCACTGGCGCATCGTGCCGCGGATGCTCACCGGCGCCACCGGTCGCGACTGCTCGACGACGCTGTTCGGCGCGCGGCTCGCCGCGCCGGTGATCACCGCTCCCGTCGGGGTACAAGGCATCATGCACGACGACGGAGAGTTGGCGGTCGCCCGTGTCGCGGCGCAGCTTGGCCTGCCGATGGCCTTGTCGACGGTTTCGTCCTACGCGATGGAGGACGTCGCCGCGGCCAGTGGCGACGGTCAGCGCTGGTTCCAGCTGTACTGGCCCAACGACGACGAGGTCACCGCGAGTTTCCTCGACCGCGCGAAGCAGGCGGGATTCTCCGCCCTCGTGGTCACGCTCGACACATGGATGTTGGGGTGGCGCCCGCACGACCTCGACCACGCCTACCTGCCGTTCCTGACCGGACGCGGGCTCGCCACCTACTTCTCCGATCCGGTGTTCCGAGCCGGGCTCGCCACGGCGCCCGAGGACGACATCGAGGCTGCGGTCCGGCGCTGGCTGCCCATGTTCACCGGTACCGACCACACCTGGGCGAACCTCGCGTTCCTGCGCGAGCACTGGGACGGCCCGATCGTGGTCAAGGGCATCCAGCACGTGGATGACGCGAAGCATGCCGTCGACGCCGGCATGGACGGCATCGTCGTGTCCAACCACGGTGGACGACAGGTCGACGGCGCGATCGGATCGCTCGACGCCCTGCCCGGGATCGCCGAGGCCGTCGGCGAGCAGGTCGAGGTGCTCTTCGACTCCGGCATCCGTTGCGGCGCCGACATCGTCAAGGCGCTCGCCCTGGGCGCCAAGGCGGTCCTGGTCGCCCGCCCGTGGGTGTACGGGCTCGCGCTGGCCGGCCAGTCCGGTGTTGAGCAGGTGTTGCGCGGGCTGCTCGCCGACCTCGACCTCACGCTCGCGCTGTCGGGCAACTCCTCGATCGCGGGTCTCGGTCCGCACAGCCTGCAGCGGCAGTGAGCGACGCAAGCGGTGCGAACCGAAGGTATGGCGCCTTGGGCGGTCCGAGCGGAGTGAGGGCGTGAGCGACGCTCACGGAGTGGGCCATGGCCCGAACGTAGTGAGGGCGTGAGACGGCCGCCCTGGTGGGCACTCGTGTCGTCGGTATCCGCGCCGGTTTTCCTCGTCGGCGGATGGGTGGCCGCGCAGGCCGTCCAGCCGCCCGGCTACGACGCCGTCCACGACACGATCAGCGCGCTGGCCAGGCATGGGCTCGACCACCGCTGGATCATGACGCTGGGCCTCGCCGGGCTCGGCGTGGCCCATTTCGTCACCTCAGTCGGGCTGAGCGCTCTGCGCTGGTGGAGTCGGCTGGTCCTCGCGCTCGCTGGCGTCTCGACCGCGCTGGTGGCTGTCTTGGCCGAGCCGTACCGGGGCTCGTCCTCGGCCCATGCCGTGTGCGCGGCAATCGGGTTCGTCACGCTGGCGCTCTGGCCGGCGACGGCGGCCCGGTACGGCTCGAAGCCTCGACCCTTCGTGCTGCGGCCGTCGGTCGCCTGGTCGGTCACCGTGCTCTCGAGTGCGCTGCTGATCTGGTTCGCCGTCACGCTCAGTTCGGGTCCGGTCGGCGTCTCCGAGCGGCTGCTCACCGCCCAGCAGGCGCTCTGGCCGCTCATCGTCGTCGTCACGCTGCGCCGTGTCCCGCGCGGCGGTGACAGGATTGGGGCATGACCAGCCGTCGTGATGTCGTCGTGCTCGGCTCGACCGGCTCGATCGGCACGCAGGCGCTCGATGTCGTCCGGCACGCGCCCGAGCGGTTCCGGGTGGTCGCGGTAGCGGCGGGCGGCAGCGATCCGGCTGCTCTCGCTGAGCAGGCGGCCGAACTCCGGGTGCGTGCGGTCGGGGTCGGTCGCGACGACGCGGCCGACGAACTGACCGACCGGCTCGACGCGGTGTGGCCCGCCGACGTCCCACGTCCGTCGGTGCACGTCGGCGCCCAGGCCACGACCGAGCTCGCGGCGCTGGGTTGCGACGTCGTGCTCAACGCCGTGGCCGGGGCTCAGGGCCTGCGCGCCACCCTCGCCGCATTGACGGCAGGCCGGGTCGTCGCGCTGGCGAACAAGGAGTCGCTCGTCGCCGGTGGTCCGCTCGTGACCGATCTCGCCGGGCCGGGTCAGCTCCAGCCCGTCGACTCGGAGCACTCGGCCATCGCCCAGTGTCTGCGCGCAGGCTCCGCACGGGAGGTCGGCCGGTTGCTGCTCACCGCGAGCGGCGGCCCGTTTCGCGGTCGCAACCGCGCCGACATGGCCGACGTGACCCCCCGACAGGCGTTGGCCCACCCGACCTGGGACATGGGCAAGCTGATCACCACCAACTCGGCCACCTTGATCAACAAGGGTTTGGAACTCATCGAGGCGCACCTGCTCTTCGCCGTGCCCTACGACCGGATCGGTGTCGTCGTACACCCGCAGTCGGTGGTGCATTCGATGGTGGAGTTCACCGACGGCTCCACCATTGCGCAGGCCTCGCCGCCGGACATGCGGTTGACGATCGGGCTCGCCCTCGGCTGGCCGGACCGCGTGCCTGGCACCACCGCGCCGATCGACTGGACGCGGGCGCAGGCCTGGACCTTCGAGCCCCTGGACGCCGAGGCCTTCCCGGCCATTGACCTCGCCCGGCGCGCGGGCAGTGCCGGCGGCTGCGCGCCCGCGGTGCTCAACGCCGCGAACGAGTACCTCGTCGCCGCGTTCCACGACGCGACGATCGACTTCTTGCAGATCGTGGACAACGTCGGTGCCGTCCTGGCCGGCTGGCTGAGCGAACGCCACCATCACGTGGGGAACCCGGGTACCGTTCTGGAGGTCGAGCAAGCTGAGGACTGGGCCCGCGCGCGCGCCCGCGCGCTGGTCACGGGTGACTCAGCACAGCACGAGTCGAACTGATTCGGATCCGCACACGCGGACTCGGGAGGAGGCACGCCGGCGATGCCGTCCTGGTTGCTCTACACGCTCGGCGTCCTGATCTTCGCCGTGGGACTGCTGCTGTCGATTGCACTGCACGAGGTCGGGCATATGGTCCCGGCCAAGAAGTTCGGCGTGAAGGTCAGCCAGTACATGGTCGGGTTCGGCCCGACGCTGTGGTCGCGCAAGCGCGGTGACACCGAGTACGGCATCAAGGCGATCCCGCTCGGTGGCTACATCCGCATGATCGGCATGGTGCCGCCGCGCGCCGACGGCAGCCGCTCGCGCTGGCCCCGCCGGATGGCCACGGCCGTCGAGGACTTCCGCCAGGTCAGCCGCGCCGAGGTCGAGCCCGCGGACGAGCCGCGCGAGTTCTACCGCCTCACGCCGGGCAAGAAGATGATCGTCATGACCGGCGGCCCGGCCATGAACCTGCTCATCTACCTCGTCCTCACCCTGATCCTGTTGCTCACCCTCGGCACCGGGCACAACGACCCGACGACGAAGATCGACTCGATCGTCAAGTGCGTCGTGCCGGCGACGTCGAAGGCCGCCAACTCCACGACGTGCCCGGCCGGCGCCAAGGACGCGCCCGCGTACAACACCTTGCAGCCCGGCGACCGCGTGCTCGCCGTCGATGGCACGAAGATCACGAGCTGGAACCAACTCGTCGGCATCATCGAGCCGTCGGCCGGCCGGCAGCTCTCGGTGGTGGTCGAGCGCAAGGGCGTGCAGCAGACGGTCGCCATCACGCCCGTCCGCAACCTCAAGTACGTCGATGACACGACGAGCAAGACGAAGGAAGCCGGCTACCTCGGCGTCTCGCCCGTCGCCAACCACTACTACGTGGGGCTCGGCGTCACCGCCGTGCCTGGCCAGATCCGGCACCAGCTCAACCTCGGCGTCCAGGCTCTCGGCCGGTACCCGCAGAAGATCGGCAGTCTGTGGAACACGGTCTTCCACGGCCAGAAGCGCGACCCGCAGGGTGCCGTCGGCGTCGTCGGCATCGGGCGCATCTCCGGCGACTTCGCCGAGAGCAAGGCGTTCACGGTGCAGGACAAGATCTACACACTGATCGGTCTGCTCGCGAGCGTGAACCTGCTGCTGTTCTTCTTCAACCTGCTGCCGCTGCTGCCACTCGACGGCGGGCACGTAGCCGGCGCGATCGTCGAAGCGGTCAAACGCGGCCGGGCCCGACTGCGTGCGCGCAGTGAACCTCTGCCGGTGGGTCCGGACGGTCAGCCCGTCCCGCGCGTGCACAAGCCGATCTTCGTCGACACCGCGCAGATGCTGCCGGTCATGTATGCGGTGGCCTCGGTGCTGATCGTGTTGACGTTGCTCACCCTGTACGCCGATATCGTGAAGCCGATCAGCCTGCAGGGCGGATAATGGAGATATGAGCGACGCTTGCGGAGCGAATCAATGGCATGGCGCCTTGTGCGGCCCGAACGGAGTGAGGGCGTGAGCGACGCTTGCGGAGCGAAACAACGGCATGGCGCCTTGTGCGGCCCGAACGGAGTGAGGGCATGAGCATCAACCTGGGAATGCCGGCCCCGCCACCGCCCGTACTCGCGCCGCGGCGCAAGTCCCGTCCGATCAAGGTCGGATCGGTCACCGTCGGGGGGGACGCCCAAATCTCCGTGCAGTCGATGACCACGACGCTCACCGCGGACGTCAACGCCACGCTGCAGCAGATCGCCGAGCTGACCGCGGCCGGTTGCGACATCGTACGGGTCGCGTGCCCGTCCGCCGACGACGCCGAAGCCCTGCCCGCGATTGCGACCAAGTCGCAGATCCCGGTGATCGCCGACATCCACTTCCAGCCCAAGTACGTCTTCGCCGCCATCGACGCCGGGTGTGCGGCCGTCCGCGTGAATCCGGGCAACATCAAGAAGTTCGACGACCAGGTCGGTGAGATCGCCAAGGCGGCGGGCGACGCCGGCGTCTCGATCCGTATCGGCGTCAACGCCGGGTCGCTCGACAAGCGGTTGCTCGAGAAGTACGGGAAGGCCACGCCCGAGGCTCTGGTCGAATCGGCGATGAACGAGGCGGCGCTGTTCGAGGAGCACGACTTCCGCGCCTTCAAGATCTCGGTCAAGCACAACGACCCGGTCGTCATGGTGCGCGCCTACGAACTGCTCGCGCAGGCGTGCGACTACCCGCTGCATCTCGGCGTCACCGAGGCCGGCCCGGCATTCCAGGGAACGATCAAGTCCTCCGTCGCCTTCGGGGCGTTGCTCTCGCAGGGCATCGGCGACACCATCCGGGTGTCGCTGTCGGCGCCCCCGGTCGAAGAGGTCAAGGTCGGGCTGTCGATCCTGGAGTCCCTCAACTTGCGGCAGCGTCGGCTCGAGATCGTGTCCTGCCCGTCCTGTGGGCGGGCGCAGGTCGACGTCTACACGCTGGCCGACAAGGTCACCGCGGGTCTCGAGGGCATCGAGGTGCCGCTGCGCGTGGCGGTCATGGGGTGTGTCGTCAACGGTCCGGGCGAGGCCCGCGAGGCCGACCTCGGCGTCGCGTCGGGCAACGGCAAGGGCCAGATCTTCGTCCGGGGCGAGGTCATCAAGACCGTGCCCGAGTCGCAGATCGTCGAGACGTTGATCGAGGAGGCGCTGCGGATGGCCGAGGAGATGGGCGACGCGGGCGTTGCGTCGGGGGAGCCGACCGTCTCGATCGCCTGATCCGCGTTTGCCGGGGCGGGCGCCGGGGAACGCTGGTGATCGAACGTACATTCGATCGCAAGGAGGACTTATGTCTACGCCCGACGATCTCCCGCAGCGCGACGTCGATCAGCCGGCCACCCCACCGAGCCAGGCCGCGCAGAGCGGCGTCGATCAAGGCGATGTCAGCCAAAACCCCGAGCGTCCGACGGACGAGTGGGTGACCGGCGACGAACCGATGACCGGGCCGCAGCAGTCCTACCTGACGACCCTCGCGCAGGAGGCCGGCGAGCATGCGAAGTCCGGGCTGACCAAGGCGCAGGCGAGCAAGGAGATCGAACGACTGCAGCGCGTCACCGGCCGGGGCGCATAGGCCTCGGGTGCGCAGCCGAGACACTCCGGGCCGATTCTTCGTCTGACGCGGGGCTCACGTCGGCTACCGTTCGAGGCATGAGTTCGCTGCTACGCCGGCCGGCCGGCGTAGCGTCCGTCGTCGAGCTCGGCGAGTCCGACCGCGACGAGCTGGTGCGGCTCCTGCACACCGACCCGATCGTGAACGCGGTGCTGGCCGCGCGCATCCATGCGCTGCCGTCGTTGTCGGCAGAGCGATTCGGCGGCACCCTGCTCGGTATTCGGGACGAGGACGGACGCCTCGCTGCCGCGGTCTTCAACGGCGGCAACCTACTCCCGGCCGGGGGTGACGAGCAGCTGCTCGCGGCCCTGGGTCGTCGCCTCGCCTCTGAGCGACGCGTGTGCACCTCGATCGTGGGACCGGCGCAGTCGGTCGGCGCGCTCTGGTCCGAACTCGGCTCCGTGTGGGGGCCGTGCCGGGCGATGCGGCGCGACCAGCCGCTACTGATGGTCGGACCAGGCCGCGGGAACGTCGGAGCCGACCCGCGCGTACGCCAGGTGTACCCGCACGAGCTCGACGCCTACGTGCCCGCCGCAGCGGCCATGTTCACCGAGGAACTCGGAGTCTCGCCGTACCTGTGCGTAGCGAGCGCCGACTACCGGCGCCGCGTATCAGGTCTCATCCGCGACGGTCGCGCGTTCGCCGTCTTCGACGACACCGGCGAGGTCCTGTTCAAGGCCGACCTCGGGGCGATCTCGGCGCACACCTGCCAGGTGCAGGGGGTCTGGGTACGTCCCGACCTGCGCGGTCGCGGCATCGGCACGGCCGGCCTCGCCGCGGTGTTCGCCCACGCGTTGACCCTCGCGCCGAGCGTCAGCCTCTACGTCAACGACTTCAACATCGCGGCCCGCCGGATGTACGACACGCTCGGCATGCGACAGATCGAGACGCTGAGCACCGTCCTGTTCTGAACTGCGCCGGCGGCGGTTTGTACGCTGCCAGCGTGAGTTCTCCAGCCTTGGCCGCGGTGATCTTCGATTGGGGCGGGACGCTGACGCCGTGGCACACGCTCGAGCCGCGAGAGGCGTGGATCGCCGCGGTGGCCGACGACGAGCTCGCGGACCGGTTGGCCGCGGCGGAGACCGAGATCTGGGCGCGGTCACGGGACACGCACTGTAGCGGCTCGCTCGACGAGATCTTCCGCGTCGCCGGCGTGGCCCCGACCGACGATATCCTCGCTGCCGTCAGCCGTTGGTGGGAACCGCACACCCACCTCGATCCGGGGGCGCCCGCGCTGTTCGCTGCGCTGCGCGAGCGCGACCTCAAGATCGGCATCTTGTCGAACACGCTCTGGACGCGCGCCGAGCACGAGCGCATCTTCGACCGCGACGGCGTTCTCGAGCACATCGACGGAGCCGTGTACTCCTCCGAGATCCCGTGGACCAAGCCGCACCCCGAGGCGTTCCGGGCCGCTCTCGACGCGGTCGGGGTCAGCGACCCTGCGTGCGCGGTGTTCGTAGGCGACCGCCCCTTCGATGACATCCATGGCGCGAAGTCCGCCGGGCTGCGCGCGGTCCTGCTCCCGCACAGCGACATTCCGGACGTCCAGAGAGGTCCGGTCGAGGGCGAACCGGACGCCGTCATCCAGAGCCTCGGCGAGCTGCTCGCCGTCGTCGACGCGTGGGTCTGAGGCTGACCACTCACTCCGGCAACCCGGGGAACGCCGTGGTGGCCTGGGCGGGGTTTACCAGAACGCGCCAGCGCGTGGCCCGCACGGCGCTGGCGGTGAGCTCTTGCTGTGCGGCGGGACGTAACGCCGCTGCGCGCGTCCCGGCGGACGCCGTCGCCTGCGCGTACAGATAGCGCCAAGCGGCGGCACACGCGTCCTCGATCCGGACCGCCACGTGGCGCGCGGCCAGCGCGTCGCCGACCGGGTACAGCGACGGGTAGTCGGCCTCCGTGACCACCGGCGTCAGACCCGCTGCGGCGATGGCAGTCTGTTGCGAGTCGCGTAGATCTGCATGGGCGGCGGAAAACGTGACCGCGAGCTGCCGTTCGGCGCCGCTCAAGCGGACGCCCACCAGGCCGTAGCCGAACACCGCCTGATGTTCTGCGGCCAACGCTCCCTGCCAGGCGCCGTCGAGTCGGTTCATGCGTCCCCCCTCGGCGGTCGCGGACCTGGTGCTGTACTCGACGATGACGTCGCGAGTTCGCTCATCCGAACAATTCCGCGTGCGTCGCTTCGCACGCCGAGATGCTGGCCAGTAGCACCGCAGTCCGGCCGTCGAGTTGGGCGGCGTGCCGCGCGGCCGCAGCCGAGGCCCGCCGCTCTGCCGCCCGCAGCGCGTCCGCCGTCAGCGGTGTCCCTTTGAGGGCAGCGGGTGCCGACGCCGATGCCGACGGCCGGTCGAACTGGCCGAGCAGAGCATGCAGTGTCTGCAGATGTGCCGCGTGATTCGCGCGCGCCTGCGTGATCACCCGACGGACGGCCGCGGCGCCGCCGGTCGTCGCGTCCAAGTCGGCGATCAGCACCCGTTCGGCATCGACGGCCGCCACCAGAGCCGCCGGCGGCGTCGCCGGCAGGGCTGGCGATGCGTCGTCGTGCAGGAACGCCGCACCCGCGCCGGCACCGCCGGCCAGCACCGCGAACCCGCCACCGACGAGGAACCAGCGTCGAGTCGTGCTCGGCTCCTTGCTCGCGTGCCTGGCCGCCGGCGCCGGCCGCGGCCTCGATCCCGAACCTGGCCCCGCTCCCGAACCTGGCCCCGCTCCCGGGCCGGCCCTCGATGCTGCACCTTGACCCGGTCGGGGACGGTGCGACACGGTCTCGCCGGCCGCAGAAACCGAGCTGTGCTCGTCCGTCTCATTGTCCATGGCGTCCCAATCCTCGCAGAGCCGATAGGCTCGCTCGTCACAACTGCAGGGTCGAGAAGACAGGAACAGCCATGCCGCCCACGTCAGCCGGATCGTCCGCGGCTCAGGTCCGGCAAAGCTTGCTCGATCTGCTGGAACCCCTCGTCGCCGGCGCGGGGTACGACCTCGAAGATGTCACGGTGTCGTCCGCGGGACGTCGCAGCCTGGTCCGGGTAAGCGTCGACGCCGACGGTGGCATCGACCTCGACGCGGTCGCCACGGTGAGCCGGGTGGTGTCCGACGCGCTCGACACGGACATAGACGGCGGTGGCGAACTGGCCGGCCCGCTCGCTGGGTCCTACGTGCTCGAGGTCAGCTCACCCGGCGTCGACCGTCCGTTGACCGAGCCGCGCCACTGGCGGCGCGCGACGGGCCGGTTGGTCACGGCGCAGCTCAAAGGCCGCACCGTCACCGGGCGCGTCGTGCACGTCGACGAGTCCGGGGCCACGCTCGAGATCAAGGGACGCAGACAGGCAGCGGCGTGGGCCGACCTGGGGCGTGGCAACGTGCAGATCGAGTTCAACCGAACCGGGGCGGATGAGGAGTAACGATGGTCAACGTCGATCTCAGCGCTCTGCGCAGCATCGAGCGCGAGAAGGAGATCTCGTTCGAAACCCTGATCGGGGCCTTGGAGACTGCCCTGCTCACGGCCTACAAGCACACCGCGCACTCGATGCCGCATGCCCGCGTGACCATCGATCGAAAGACCGGTGGCGTCATCGTCTGGGCCCAGGAGTTCGGCCCGGACGGAGAGATCGAGGAGGAATACGACGACACGCCCATCGACTTCGGCCGGGTGGCGGCGATGACGGCCCGGCAGGTGATCCTGCAGCGGCTGCGCGCCGCCGAGCACGACCAGACGTTCGGGGAGTACTCCGGACGCGAGGGCGACATCGTGACCGGGCTCATCCAGGCCGATGCCCAGGCATCCCTTCGCGGTCTCGTGCTCATCGACATCGGCAAGCTCGAGGCGATCTTGCCGCAATCCGAGCAGGTACCGGGGGAGCAGTACAGCCACGGCACCCGCATCAAGGCCTACGTGGTCGGCGTAGCCCGCGGGATGCGCGGTCCGCAGGTCACCCTGAGCCGCGCGCACCCGAACCTGGTCAAGAAGCTGTTCGCCCTTGAGGTTCCCGAGATCGCTGACGGCAGCGTCGAGATCGTCAACGTCGCCCGCGAGGCCGGGCACCGCAGCAAGATTGCGGTCCGGACGTCCGTCGACGGTCTGAACGCCAAGGGGGCGTGCATCGGCCCGATGGGCCAGCGGGTCCGCAACGTCGTGTCCGAACTGCACGGCGAGAAGATCGACATCATCGACTGGCACGAGGATCCCGCGACCTACGTTGGCAACGCGTTGTCGCCGGCGCATGCGCTGGCCAGCGAGGTCGTCGATCCGACGACCATGGCCGTGCGCGTGGTCGTGCCCGACTTCCAACTGTCGCTGGCGATCGGTCGCGAGGGTCAGAACGCCCGGCTGGCCGCCCGGTTGACCGGCGCCCGCATCGACATCCACAGCGACTCCGAACCGCCTACCCAGCCTGCCGACGGCGGCGACGGCGACGGCGACGGTGACGGCGATGGCCGCCGGGACACGGGCGCAGGTCCCGCGGACGTCGCGACCGCGCCTGGGGAGTAGGCTTGTCGACGGCCGTCGGTCCGTCGACGGCAACCGATTCGCCTCAGATCCGGGCATTGTGACGCTATGAGTCCACAGAGCCCGATTCGTTCGTGCATCGGGTGCCGCCAACGCCGCACGGCTGCCGAGTTGCTCCGCATCGTCGCGATGCCGGCCGCGCCCGGCGGGGCAGTACCGTCCGCCTTGCCTGTCGTGCCGGACCCGCGACGGCGCATGCCGGGTCGGGGTGCATGGTTGCACCCCGGCGCTGAGTGCGTCGATCTCGCGCAGCGACGTCGGGCGTTCGCTCGGGCACTTCGCGTGTCCGGTCAAATCGACCCGGCGCCGGTTCGCGAGTACGTTACGGAAGGCCGCCTCGGCCAAACCGCCAGCGGAACCCCGCAGGAGATGAAGAGCAATGAGCACTCGATGAAGCGCCAGCAATGATCAGGTCCGCCGACTAAACGGACCGCGCGGGTTGCCGCACGGTCCCTCGAAGGAGACACGTGCCAGGCAAGATCCGCGTTTCTGCCCTAGCCAAAGAGCTGGGCATCAAGAGCAAGGAAGCAGTCGACAAGCTCAACGAGTTGGGCGAGTACGTCAAGACCGCCTCGTCGACGGTAGAGGCTCCGGCCGCCCGCAAACTCCGCGAAGCGTTCCCGAACGCCACGCCGGCCCCGGCGCCGGCCAAGAAGGCTCCGGCGAAGAAGGCGGCCACCGCCGCCCCCGCGCCGGGAACAGAGGCCGCGGTTTCGGCTCCGGCGGCAGCGACTCCGCCCGCTC
>JBPCOE010000121.1:0-13074 GCA_051000605.1 Jatrophihabitans sp. | reverse complement strand
TCCTCGACGCCGGCGTCCTCTTGCTCGGCAAGAATCTCAGTGCTGATGCCGCCGACGGACGGACGCCCGAAGCGAACGTCGGGGTCCACGATCACCGGCGAGTCCAGGTCGGCGTCCGGGCGCCATGCGCTCGCGATATCGTCGCTCCACACGACTCGTTCGACGTAGGCCTGCGCCGCCGGAAGTAACAGCACCTGATCGCCCGGGTGAGAAGCCCTGTGTCAAGCTGCCGCGGTTTGGTCTTGGTTGAGCAGGCGTTGGAGCGCGCCGTGGCGGGTGGGGTCATAGGCTTCGCCGGCTTGCCAGCAGTGCCAGATGACATCGAGCCAGGCGCGGGCGAGGATGCGGACGGCGTGGGGGTGGTCGTGGCCTTTGTTGCGGGCTCGCTGATAGAGGTCTTGGGCCCAGGGGTTGGCGCGGCGGGAGTCGCCGGCGAAGTCACAGGCCGCGTCTCGCAGTTGCTTGTCGCAGGCCCAGCGGAAGCCGACGGTACGGCTTTTGCCCGATTGTCGGGTGGAGGGTGCGACGCCGGCCAGGCAGGTCAAGGATTCGTGGGTGGGGAACTTGGCGCGGCAGTCGCCGATCTCGGCGAGCAGCCGTGCGGCGCGCACGCGGCCGGCCCGCGGCAGACTGGTGAAGATGTGCGCGTCGGCGTGCGCGTCGAGCTGGGTGTCGATTTCGGCGGCGAGGGTCTTGATCTGCTCGAGCAGTGTGAGCAGGACGGCGACGAGAGCGCGGGTGGTCGGCGCGTTGGTGGTGGCTTCGAGGCCGACGGCGCCGCGGGGTGCGGCGACCAGTCGCTGGTGCAGCACGGCGGGGTCGACCCGACCGGAGTAGCCCTGCTTGGCCAGCCATGCGCCGAAGCGGGCGGGGCTGAGCCAATCGGCTTGTTCCTGGGTGGTGAAGCGGGTCAAGAACGCCAGGGTGATCGGGGAGTCAATGTCGGCGAACAGGCCGACAGCGCCGGGAAAGACGGCCCGCAGGTGCGCGCGCAGTTGATTGGCGGCGCCGACGCGGTGGGCGACGAGATCTCTACGGGCGCGGCAGGTGCGGCGCAGCGCAACGGTGGCCGGGGTGTCCGGGACCAGGGCACGCAGTCGGGCCCGATCGGTGCGCAGGGTGTCGGCGAGCACGAACGCGTCGAAGCGGTCGTCCTTGTTGCCGGCCGAGCCGTAGCGTCCGCGCAGGTTCTTGACCTGGTTCGGGCTGATCACCACCACTGTCAGCCCGGCGCCGAGCAGAGCATCGACGACGGGGCCGTCGGGTCGTTCGATCGCCACTTCCCGGCAGCCGGCGCGACGCAGCACGTCGATCAGCTCGACCAGTCCGGCCGCAGTGTGCTCGACGCTATGCCGGGTCACCTCGCGGCCGCGGGCATCAACGACCGCGACTGCGTGATCGTCGCGGGCCCAGTCCAGACCTCCGGTCACGTCGTTCGGCGGTGTTTCAGGCAGTTTGGTGTTCGGGGTAGTGCTGGCAGACTTCACGTCAGCCTCCTCGCTGCTAGTCCCAGTGGGGAGGCGCCCACTTGTGGTGCCGGTGGTTCCGGGACGTTGCTGCCGGTTCGCTCACTGATCGGCGCTCGGAGGCGCTCAGCCCTGTCGACGGTCCGCACGTCCCGGGCAACCGCCAGATCTCGCCGATCTCACGCTGGACATCAACAGTGTCAAGCGAGCAGGGCGATGACCTGGCGGCACCTCGGGCGCATCAGCAATCCATCTGGAATCACTGACACACAGATGGTGCACCAGTGAGCGACCAGCGCGAACTCACCAGTCAAGCCGGCCTCGGTCTGCGCCTGGAGCAGCACCTGCCGTCCACTCTTGAATGGTTGGTAGTGCGCGAGCGGGTAGGTGACTCCGGTGCGTTTGCGCATTACGTCGATGAAGTTCCGCAGCTCAGTCATTGGCATGTTGTGGGCGCGCCGGTACTGGCGCAATAGGGCCGCCTCGATGAACTCGGCCCAGGTGACGGTGCGAACCCCAATCGCCTTCTCGCGGAGCACGGGTTGGTAGGTCTTGCCGCGTCGTTCGCCGCCCTCGAGCCAGTAGTGCAGTGTGGCCGGCGCAAGCCGAAGAAGCCGGGCAGCGCCGGCTTCGGTGTACATCTCGCGCTCGAGAACGGTGGTCGTCACCGGCATAGTTTGACACCCCCTGTCGCGATGCAAGTGTCGCGCTGCACTCCGACATGTTCGATTCGGCGGCGATACTGATGTCCGATGTGAAGGTAGCGCTTGCGAACTGTTTGCGGGCTGGATGCCGTAACAGTTAGCCGAGTTAGATAAGCACCTTAGGGCTTTCGAGCCCAGCAAATACGGACATTTTGGAGTGCCCCCGGCCGGATTCGAACCGGCGACGCCCGGCTTAGGAGTCCGTCCGGAGGGTGGTTGATCTTCCCGGAAATGCTTGATTCAGACGCGTCTATAGCCGGAATTTACTGGCCTGCGAGGGTGTGGGTTGATGTTGGTCGACGATGATCAACATCGGCACTTTGTGGAATTCTTGCGGACTGTTTGCGGACTAACGAAGATCAATTTGTCTTCCCTGAATCGAACACGGCCGAGCGCAAGATCCACTTCTCAGCTGAATCGAACGCCGAAACGTGGTCGCCTCGCGTGGTCCCCTTGATCGAGAGGAATGTGAGGACGAGTCCGATGTTCGATGACGTGGCGACGATCGCCGTAGCTGGCGACTGGCATGGCAACACTCCGTGGGCGCGGCGCGCGGTTCAGCACTGCGCCGATCGCGAGGTTTCGACCATCGTCCACCTCGGCGACTTCGGCTTCTGGCCGGGCCGCTCTGGCCAGCGCTACCTCGACGACCTTGAAGAGAGCCTCGCTGCGCACGATCAGCGGCTGGCCTTCGTCGACGGGAACCACGAAGATCACTTGTCCCTCAAGGCCTGGCCGCTCAGCGACGGCGTGCATGTGATCCGACCGCACATCGTGCACCTTCCTCGCGGCTACCGCTGGACGTGGCACGGCCGCGTCTGGATGAGCCTCGGCGGCGCCCACTCGATCGACCGGAAGTGGCGGACGCCGTACGTCGATTGGTGGCCCGAGGAGATTATCGGCGCCGGCGACGTCCTCCGTGCGACTGCTGACGGTCCGGTCGACGTCATGCTCTGTCACGACGCGCCTGAGGGCGTGCCGACACTGACGAAGCTGTTCGCCGACAACCCCGTGGGCGTCGACGAGGTCGAGCAGGCTCTGTCGGCCGCGAACCGTGAGCTCGTGTCGCAGGTGGTCGAGGGCACGCGCCCCTTGCATCTCTGGCACGGTCACTATCACCTGCGGCTCGAGGATGAGATCGTCGCGGCGGATGGGCACGTGACGCAGGTGCACGGCCTCGACTGCGATGGCACAACCATTGATCGCAACATGGTCTTCGTCGACCTCACCGATCAGGAGTCACCGTGCCGCGTTGCGAAAGTCTAGTCGGCATCGGAGCCGTCCGCAGCAATCCCGCGCCCAGCTGATGAATCACACGCAAGCGCCGAGACACACTGCGAGGATCTGACTTCGACCAGGTCCGTCAGCCCGAAACGACGACGAGGTTTCGCCTCGCCGCGGAGTCGGCGAGCCGATCGTCAAACGATGCCAGCCGTGCATGAGCCGCCTCGGCCGCGAGGAGTACGCAACAGTCCGGCATCTTGAGGTTGGTGGTGGCGCGGAGATCGGCGAGCTTGACTGCGGTGTCAGCGGGAAAGGGCAGCTCCCGCAGTTCCAGGTCTTGCAATGCCGCGCGTACGTCATCAAGTCGGTTCTCTCGCACCGGTACGACCAGCACCTCGGCCAGGGTCAGCGAGTTGGCAGCGAAGTCATCGTCAATCTCGCGAGCAAGGAGGGCCTCGGCGCGGCCGTGATGGTTGTCCTCACCATCGAGGTAGGCAATCAACACGCTGGCATCGAGCACAATCACGAAGGCCATTCCTCTCGCAGCCGCTCCAGGTAGCCCGGGCCGTAGGCGCCGGTCAGCATCCCGCTGTGCTCGCGCAGGGCGGCAAGCCGGCGACGCCGGTTCTCTTCGTGTTCCAGCTGCGCGGCGCGATGGCCCTCCAACGCGAGCTGCACCAGGATCTGAGGGCGGCTTAGACCCGGCCAGCGGGACTCGGCCGCATCCAGCGCCTGCGCCAGATCGTCGGTCTCAGTCACGAAGTGTCGTGGACGGGTAGTTGGCATACCGGAAGTGTAGCCCCGAAGTAGTTGGTGCTACACCTGATGTGAGTCGCGACGGCATGTCGCGTTAGCCATGGGTCGACGGGTCTCGCGTGCGGCGCCGCGTGCTCTACGCGTTCAAGATCGGCGGCGGCAAATCCCTAAGCGTTCCGTTAGCAAATCCCCGAGTGTTCCGTTAGCAAATCCCCGGGTACCCGAGGCTCGGAACTTGCTCGCTGTTCGAGGAACCAGGATCAGGTCTGCGTCCCGGCGTGCACGGACAGGTAGCGCGCTGGAACGGCGTCAGTGAGCCAGACGCCGTTGGCCGACACGGCGAATCGGTGACCATCCTCGTGCATTGCGCTCGCATCCACCCGCACGACGACATGCCCTCCGCGTCGCGCGCCGACGCGGTGCGCAGTCTCGACGTCGAGGGAAAGATGGACGGCATGCCGAGCCTGCTTGCAGAGTCCCTCGGCGAAGATCGAGTCCAGGTTGCGAGTCGGCGTGCCGTGATAGAGCACGGCAGGGGGAGTCGCCTCGGACAACCCGAGGTCGACTTCGATCGAGTGCCCCTGATTGGCTCGGATGCGATCTGCGGATCGGTCGATCACGAACCTCTGCTTGTCGCTCTCGGCGACGACGGCGTCCAGTTCGGCACGCGTGAGCGGCTGTCCGCATTTCGCCAATGCTGCGAGTAGCTCGTTCACCTTGACCCAGCCGGCGGGATCGAGCGCGACCCCGATCTTGTCGGGTCGGTGTCGCAGCACGAGCGACAGGAACTTCGACGTCCGCGCCTGGTTCATTGTTCCAGTCTGCTTGTGGCGCAAATCCGATATCGCCGGCTACGGCTACATCGGGTGTCTGCTGGTCCGCCGCGGGGGCGCTCTAGTCTCGCCGTCGTTCCGTAGTGCCCTACTCAAATTAGAGGGTGCTACGGAACTAGACCGAAACTACGGGAGGTGGCCTGACCCCGAATGGTTGATCCAGGTCGAGTGAGAGTCTTGCCGCCCATCAGATGGGCAGGAAGGCTCGACACGGATGACGACAAGGAAGAGGCACTCACCGGAGCAGGTCGTGCGCAAGCTCGCGACCGCGGATCGGATGCTGGGCGAGGGCAAGGATGTGGCTGACGTCTGCCGCGAGCTGCAGATCTCTGAGCAGACCTACTACCGCTGGCGTAACCAGTTCGGCGGGCTGAAGGCTGACGATGCGAAACGGCTCAAGGACCTCGAGCGGGAGAACTCCACGCTCAAGCGGCTGCTGGCCGACGCGGAGCTGGAGAAGGCCGCGTTGAAGGAGATCGCCCGGGGAAACTTCTAAGCCCGGAGCGCCGGCGGGCAGCCGTTAATCACCTCATCGCGACGATGAAGGTCAGTGAACGGGTCGCCTGCCGGGTGACCGGGCAGAACCGAACGACGCAGCGACACGAGGCTGCCGACGCGACGCCGGCTGACCCCGACGCCGAGCTTCGGCGGTGGTTGCGTCAATACGCGAAAGACCATCCGCGACGCGGGTTCCGCCCCGCCTACCACGATGCCCGCGGACACGAGGGCTGGCACGTCAACCACAAGAAGATCCAATGGCTCTGGCGCGAGGAGGGCCTGCGCGTGCCACAACGGCGCCGCCGCAAGCGCCTGGGCACCAGCACGACACCGAACCCTCCCAAGGCCGACGCCCCGAACAAGGTTTGGGCCGCTGACTTCCAGTTCGACTCCACCACCGACGGCCGACCCATCAAGATCGTCTCGATCGTCGACGAACACACCCGCGAATGTCTCGGTGGCCTGGTCGAGCGCTCGATCACCGGCGAGGACCTGATCGATGAACTCGACCGCCTCGCCGTCGTGCGCGGCTACCCGGCGGTGCTGCGCTGCGACAACGGACCCGAACTGGCCTGCGCCGCTATGGCCGAGTGGGCCGGTGAACGGGTGGGACTGTCGTTCATCCCGCCCGGCGAGCCGTGGCGCAACGGCTACATCGAGTCGTTCAACAGCCGAGTCCGCGACGAATGCCTCAACATCAACATCTTCTGGTCCCTGGCCCAAGCCAGGGTCGTGATCACCGACTGGAAGGAGGACTACAACCACAACCGGCGACACTCCGCGCTGGGCTACCAGGCCCCAGCTCGCTACGCTGCCGCCTGCACCCACGAATGAACGACTCTCACTTCGAGTGGATCAGTTCTCGGGGTCCGGCCAGAGGCATCGACGACACCATCACCGCGGCGCGGGACGCGGTTCTCGGCGAAGCGCGCGCTTACAGGGCTCCAGGGAGTGCCTGCTCCGGCTGGATTCGGCCGCTGTAGACGGGCAAGATCGAACCCTCGGGAGGAGATTGCACATGCGGGTGGTGCACCACAGCCGTGTAGGGGCGACGATTGCGGTCCTCGCGAGAGCCACAATCAAGTGTTGAACGAGACGACCTGGTTTCGTCGCTTCGCCGATATCCCGGGCATCGAGTACACAACCACGCCCGGACTTGACCTGCGGCATCTCCGTAAGCGCGGCTTGACCCCCGAGGTGCATGACTATGGGTCGGGCGGCTCGCTTTGGTGGGAGACCGAGCACGGCGGCACGTCGCAGTCACCAGCCGGCGAGCACATGCTTGACGATCGGCAAGCTGCGACGCCAGCACAGATCCGGACCAACGTCGCTGAAGCCCTCGAGCTACCCGGCACGCCGAGCGACTACCACTTCGCGCTTCAGAACGCTGCCAGCGAGTTATACGGCCGACGACGCAGCGACCCCACCACCATCGACGACGCGCACCGCCTCTACCTGCTCGACCTCGACCTCATCCAGCTCCACCCCGAGGCCGTCACGATCGGGCTGGACGGACCCCGCACCTACGTGAGCATCCTCGGCCTCTCTCGACTGATGCGGATGTACCTGAACGAGGGCCGCGTCGCTGACGCCGCCGCGATAGCCACCATTGCCGAACGCTTCGAAGCAGGCGACAGTCGCGACGCCGTCGCCGCCCGAACGCGCGCCGCTGCGCTCGCCGCCGAGGATGTCTCATGACAGCCGGCTACGCCGACGCGATCGCCAGCGACTCATTCCTCGAATACGCCTTCCTGCGCTGGGTGCTTACCCCGGCAGCTACCGCAGGCATCGTTGATTGCGTCCATGCTCAGGCACCGGTCCACGTCGAAGGCCACGACTACCGACTCGACTATGAGATCCGCGGTAGCGACATCGTGATCGCGATCGAACTCGACGGATACGCCGTCCACGGGACGCGCACCGCGTTCACCTACGACCGGATGCGGCAAAACGACGTCACCGGCACCGGACGCGCGATCGCCCGCTTCTCCTACGACGCCATTCGAACCGACACCGCCCGCTGCGTCGCCCAGCTGCAGGCATTGCTAGCCCGAGACCCGCTGCTGGCAACAGTTGTGCGCTCTGATCCGACAGTCGAGACGCCGCAGATGGACCCCGACCCGCTCATGGCGCTGTCGCCGTCGCCGCGAGCGGCAAATACATCGATCCCTTCCGCTTACTTCGCCGACACCGTCGCCGCTCTCGACATCCGCACACTGCGCGAGTGCCAACGCGAGGCGTTCACCGCCTTGAGCAACTACTACGCCACCGGCGGCAAGCAGGCCGCGTGCGTGATGTCCGTCGGCGCTGGCAAGACCGTGCTCGGTGTCGCGTCGGTTCTCACCTTCACCCGCCGTCGCGCACTCGCCGTCACCCCAGGCAACGTCATCCGCGGCACCTTCGACCGTGCTTTCGACCCGCACGCCGTCGGCAACGCCCTCTACGGCCTTCCGGGCGGGCCGCTCATCCCGGGCCAGCGTCCGCCGACCGTGCTGACACTCGACCGAGCAGCAGGCGGGCTGCGTAGCACCACCCGCTCCCAGTTGCTCAACGCCGACATCATCGTCACCAACTTCCACTCACTGGGCACCGGCGCCTCGCCGGAGGATCTGCTAGCCAAACTCGATCCCGACGACATCGACATGATCGTCATTGACGAGGCCCACATCGCTGCGGCAGCGTCTTATCAACGGCTATTCGCGCACTTTTCTGACGCCCGCACCCTGCTCATGAGCGCATGCTTCACCCGGCTCGACGGCAAACCGATCGACGCCGACATCGTCTACCGCTACCGGCTCATCGACTCCATCGCCGACGGCAATGCCAAGAACATGCGCATCCGCCGGTTTGAGCCCGACACGGCAGCCAGCGTGTACGAGGTCATCCACACTGACGGGCGACGCGAAGAACTCGTCGGCCGGGACGCTCTGCTGACCGTCCTTGGAGATGAGCGGAAGCTCGCGAACATCACCGCGAAATCAACCGAGCCGATCCATCGCGTCATGCGCGTGGTTGCCGCAGCGCTCGCCGCGCAGCGGGAGCTGCTCTACCCCGTCAAACCTCGCGTGCTGTTTGCCGCAATCGGCCGCGCGCATGCCGAACAGGTCGCCGCAATCGCGGGCGAGTACGGCATCGGCTGCGGCGTGATGCACCACGCCCTCGGCGACGCCGCTAACGCCAAGGTTCTCAATCGGTTCGAGTCCGACTCCGGAGATCTCGACGCAATTGCACAGCTCCGCATGCTCGGCCAGGGATACGACTTCCCCCCGATTTGTATCACCGTGCCACTGCGGCCCTACGGCTCGTTCAGCGAGTTCTACCAGTTCGTCGGTCGCGGAATCCGCGTCCTGCTGCACCCGGCGCTCACCGGCCGCGTCGGACCCGACCAGCAGTTTCTCGATGTGGTGCTGCACAGCGAGCTCGGCCTCGACGAACACCTGGAAACGCTGTACGCCGAGAACGACATGGACCCCATCTCTGGGCAGCCGACCGACGACGCCGACGAGCCGGTCGGCTCCACCGCGGCCGGAATCTCTGCCGTAGACGAGACCGGCCGAGTCGACGCCTACGTTCTCTTCGAGCGTGGTGAGTTGTCTAGTCGGGTGGTCCACGATGAACAGCGCATCGAGGCGCGACGTAACGAGCGAGAACGAGAAGCGCTCGCAGCCCGCTACGCCGACTACGCCGCCGCCACAATTAGCCCGGTGTCCTTCGAGCAATACATCGATGTTATACGTGCGCTGCACGACGGTGACCCGACATGAAAGCCCCTGGCATCAGCCGCATCCGCGCCCTCGCCGACGCGGTGGACACCGACACGGTCCTAGCCATTGAAGACGCCGCGGGCATCGCTGCACGATTCACCGGGCTCGAGACCGCCGCAGCCGCCGTACTGACCTGCGCGTTCGCCGGACGGACACCGATCTACGCCCGAGGCAAGAGCGCGCCTGTGTTCACTCCGGCCGTTCCCACCATTGCCCTGACCGGCTTCGAGGCGGCCTTCGAGATCTCCTCACAACAGAAGCACGGTGCCTGGTGGCTGCCGGAACAGGTCAGCATCAAGTACGGCTTGATCAACGTCCCGGCGTACTACCGCGACCATCCGACCTGGGCGATGACTCGCGCTGACGACGACAGCGGCCGCTACGCACTCAGTGACACGGCAGTGTTCGCTACGTGGGCGTTGCTCGAGCCGTTCGCCACAGACCTGCTCGAACCGCTGCTGCTCCGCGGTCCTGACAATGGCAGCGCTGACGCCCAGACCACCGCGGCCCGTTGGACCGCCGTCAGCGACCGATACCGAGACCTCGGTCTGACCAGCCCAGCCATCACCACGGCGCTCCCGTGATGACACCCGGGCGCGGCTGGTCCCGCCTTGACGCCGCGCGGCAAACCCAAGCCAAGCAAGAACTTCTCCAAGCCCTCCAGCCCGCCGTCACCGCCGACACCGCGCGCCGGTGGCGCGTGCTCAACATGCGCGAGCTGCTCACCCGCTATCTGGCCAAATCCAAACGAGGCCCAGCCGAGTCCCGCGCTGTCCTGGTCAAGGCCGTGCAGCCCACACTCGCGGCTTGGTTCGCCGGCGACTGGCTCTCGCTGCTCGACTACCTCGGGGAGCGTCCCGCCGACGGTGAAGTCATCCAGAGCGCGCTGCCGACAGCGCGGCTCTACGTCGAAGGCTCCGCCAAGGTCCTGCAGGTAGCCCGACAACGCAACCTCGACCCCGAGCAGGTCGCGGGGATGCTCGCCTCCTACCTCGGAAGCGATGCCGTCCACTCACCAGTCCAACGTCGCGCAGCCGTCATCCGCGACTGGTGGACCGCCCTCGACGCAGCACAAGCCACCCAACAGCCCGGTATGCCAGCACTCGACGCGCTATTCGACTCCCAGGTCCCCCAGCCCGGTGACCCCACCGACGCATTCGCCTACCCCAACGGCGCCGCATGGTTGTCAGGCCGCATTCGCGACGACATCGCTGACATGTGGGGGGCCATGGTCGTGCCGGCCAAAGCCGACCGGACCGTATCGACGCTGTCGCCGTATTGGACGATGCGGCCCGCACTCGGGCCCGCGCTGCAATTCTGGTTCGAGCTACTGCAGACCTGCTGGTACATCTGCGAGGCAAGCTACGCCCGCAGCGACCTCCCCGGCCTGCGCAGCCACTACCGCGCCTCGCTCACAGCGATGAAGGACACTGGCATCCCGGTCGCCGACGACCTGTTCGTCGAGCTTGAGGCGGCCGAAACGAGACTCGGACCGCCGGAGCCACTGCAAGACCCCGGCGAGCCCATCGACATCGGACACGGCATGTCAGTCACGTTCTCCGTCGGCAGCGGCAGCCGCCGCGCCGGCTTCGAGATCCTGCGCGACATCGTCACGCGGCACCGACGAGCGTGGGCCGCTACGCACCTTGATGCCGCGCTGCGAGTCGCGTGGGAGGCCCCGCTTCGCGAACTCGCCGAGACGATCAATAAGGCAGTCGCAGCCAAAGGCAAATTGCCGACCGCCCGTCAGTTGGCCGGACTGACCGCGCCAGTTGCCAACAGCTGGTTCGGCGGCGACCTATCAGCCACCCTGGCTGGGATCGGCGAGCAGCCCCTGGCCGCACAGACCGACGCGCGGCTGCTGCCTGCAGATCGATACGCATATGCCCTGAGGGTTTACACCAGGCTCGGCGGCCGCCAGGTTGCAACCATTCAGGATGCGAGCCAGAACGACAGCTACCGTCTACTGAGCCTGGCGGCGAACTCACCGCGGCTCATCCAGAAGCAAGAGCTGCTCGGTGTGCCTCCGTCCGCCAAAGAAGGCGGCTTCGAGAACTACAACAACTGGCCGGACGGCCTGAACTACGACACGCTGTTGGCGGCCGCAAGCACTGCGCTGATCGACGACCGTGCCGCCCACGCGGCCGGGCCCGCCTCTCAAGCGAACAGTTCGCCCGAGACAACGAGTGACCCAGTGTCGGCCGAAACCTCAACGAGTAGGCCGGCCCAGCGCGCCGCATCGGAGCCCCGATCCGTCTTGCCGTCCGTGGCCCCGCAGTACCCCTCGGCCTGGCTACCCGACACGACACCTGGCGTCCTGCGTTGGTGGGACGGCCAGACGTGGACGCAGCTCACTGCCCCGGGTCCCGGCGCTGCACCCAATTGGTTCACCGACCCCGAACGCTCCGACCAGCTGCGCTGGTACGACGGTCGATCGTGGACTGCCCACACACGCCCGGCGCTGCCAATCCCGATCGGAGCAACGCCCACCGCACAGTCAGCCGCTGTCGCTAGCACTTCGTCCGAGTTGGAGCCGACGCCACACCGGCCCGCCGTCACAGACAACCGCCCGCCGTGGGAAGTACCCGGGCTGCCCTGCGGCCTGCTCGAGCGGGACTTCGTCACCGCCGCCACCATCGCGACCACCATGACACAAGCGCCATCAAGCGGCCCACACACCCTCGAACCTGCCCGCGGGCCATGGGCTCGATACACCCGCATGTACGGCACCCACAGACCGCCGAACCAGGCCCGCCTGCGGCAGCTGCTGGAGAGTCCTGCGCTGGGCAACACCGAGGAGAGCTGGAAGATCTATCCAGCGATCCTCGTACCGGACCCGTCGCCCTCGGACACCGATGTCGTACCGGTCGGTGTGTCCTCCCAAGTCGGTTACATCGGGTCCGCGTGGTCGAGTCTGTCTGCGTCGTGGGCCAAGCGTGTCCGGGCCTACCTGGCCCAACAACGCTTCGTCGTTACACGCATCGCCGTAAGCCGCGAGCACGGTGACTACGTCGCCGAGGTGTGGCTGCCCAGCCTCGACCTACCGCCGTGGCTGCGCGAAGAGTCCTGACTGGTCGCGTTCGTTCACGCCAGCGAGATGCCGTCCCCGTCCGACCGCACCCCCAGGCACTGGAGGTTAGACGCACGATTGTCGGCGGTGTAGTAAACTGTGCGGAGGAGGCGTGTTATGACTCTGACCGAGATACTTGCTTCGTATGGGATGGCCGAGGAAGAGTTCGTTGCTGAGCTGTCGCGGGACCTTCGGGCAGCGCCGAACTCGTCGGCGACCCGGCTTACCGAGGACGAAGACTCTCTGCTCAAGAAGCGCAGCGGCATCACCTCGCGAGTCGATGACGACGCATCGGTACGCAAAGCGACCCTGCAGTCCTCGTCGTCGAATCTCGCCGAGCAGACCCGCGAGTCGCTGTCGGTGGAGCAGGCCGCCAAGCTGCTCATGGTCGACGGTTCCCGCGTGCGGCACCGCGTGCGCGACCGGGCGCTCTACGCGTTCAAGATCGGCGGCGCACTCCGCCTGCCGACCTGGCAATTCCATCGCCACGACGCACTCCCCGGACTGCGCACGCTGCTCGCCGCGCTGCCGGCGGACCTGCACCCGCTCGAGGTCGCCGGATTCATGACCGGCCCTGACGCCGACCTGGCCGTGGATGATGAGCCGACAAGTCCCCGTGACTGGTTGCTCGGCGGCGGTGCCAGCGATCACCGGAATCTCCCTAGTCTCGATCACTGAATCTCCCTAGTTGTGTGGCCCTCGGCGGGTCGTGTGCAAGGTCCGCCATCACAGGGCGGGGCTCCCCTGAACTGACGGTGT
>JBPCOE010000068.1:0-10709 GCA_051000605.1 Jatrophihabitans sp. | reverse complement strand
AGCCCCGGATGGCCCATGACGGCGTTCGCCAGCGTCGACTTGCCGGAGCCGTTGGGGCCCATCAGCGCGTGGATCTCGCCGGAGCGGACGTGCAGGTCCACCCCCTTGAGGATCGACTTGTCGGCGGCGGTGACGTGAAGGTTGCGGATCTCGAGGTCAGCCATGGATCTCCAAGTGGGTCTCTTGAGGGGTCGCGAACTCGACGAGCTCGGCGAGCGTGGTCCGCTGCAGGGACTTGATGACGCCCATCTGCACGCGCGTCCACAGCAGCTTGGTGGCGCAGTGCTGCGCGTCGCTCGTGTGCGAGCACAGCACGCGCGCGTCGCGGTCGTCGACGAAGCAGTCCATCGGCGCGATCGCGCCTTCGAGAGCGAGCACCACGGCGTCCATCGTGATCTCGGTTGCGGGGCGAGCCAGCACGTACCCGCCGTGGGCTCCGCGCGTGGCGGCCACCAGGTCCGCCTTCTTGAGCAGCGCGGCGATGCGCTCGAGGTACGCCAGCGGGAGGTTCTCGGCCTCCGCCACCGCCTTGAGCGACACCGGCTGCTCGTTGGCCTGGATCCCGAGCTGGATCAGCAGCCGGACGCCGTATTCCGCCTTCGTCGTGAAGATCATCGGGGGTAAAGCCTACCAACGAGGTCGGAGTTGGTTGGGGCGTCGCCGGCTGTCGAGCACACGTCCTTCACAACCGGCGCATCGCCGGCCGATAGCTTGGTGGCCGATGCGGGTGGCGCGCGTGATCGCGGTGCTCGAGCCGGGCGGCGCCCAGCGCGGCCGGGGTGCCTTCTACCCTCTCGCGGCCATGCCCGCCCGCCGCGAGGATCTCCGCAACGTCGCCATCATCGCCCACGTCGATCACGGGAAGACGACGCTGGTCGACGCCATGCTGTGGCAGAGCGGGGCGTTCCGGGCCAACCAGGACGTGGACGAGCGCGTCATGGACTCGATGGACCTCGAGCGCGAGAAGGGCATCACGATCCTCGCGAAGAACACGGCCGTGAAGCACACCTTCGACGGCCGGTCCGTGACGATCAACATCATCGACACCCCGGGCCACGCCGACTTCGGCGGCGAGGTCGAGCGCGGCCTGTCGATGGTGGACGGCGTGCTGTTGCTCGTCGACGCCTCCGAGGGCCCGCTGCCGCAGACTCGCTTCGTGCTGCGCAAGGCTCTGGAGGCGAAGATGCCCGTCATCCTCGTCATCAACAAGGTCGACCGTCCGGACGCCCGGATCGCCGAGGTCGTGGACGAGACCTATGAGCTCTTCCTCGATCTGGTTGACACAGCCGCCGACGCTGATGACCTGCTCGACTTTCCGATCGTGTACGCGTCGGCCAAGGCCGGGCGGGCGTCACTGAGCCGTCCGGACAACGGCGGCATGCCCGACGAGGAGAACCTCGGCGCGCTGTTCGCCACCATCCTCGAGTCGATCCCCGCGCCGACCTTCGACCCGGACGCCCCGATGCAGGCCCACGTCACCAACCTGGACGCCTCGCCGTACCTCGGCCGGCTGGCCTTGTGCCGGGTACACAACGGAACCATCAAAAAGGGTCAGCAGGCGGCCTGGTGCCGCGCCGACGGGACAGTAGAACGCGTCAAGATCACCGAACTGTTGCTGACCAAGGCGCTCGAACGCATTCCCGCGGACTCGGCCGGCCCCGGCGACATCATCGCAATCGCGGGCATCCCGGAGATCACGATCGGCGAGACCCTGGCCGACCCGGACGACCCGCGCCCTCTTCCTGTCATCACGATCGACGAGCCGTCGATCTCCATGACGATCGGTATCAACACGTCACCGCTCGCCGGTGGGTCGGGCAAGAAGCTGACAGCTCGTCAGGTGATCAATCGACTGGACGCCGAACTCGTCGGCAATGTGTCCATCCGGGTCTTGCCGACCGAACGTCCGGACACCTGGGAGGTGCAAGGTCGCGGTGAGCTCGCCCTGGCGATCCTGGTCGAGATCATGCGTCGCGAAGGGTTCGAGATCACCGTCGGCAAACCTCAGGTCGTGACCCGTCAGATCGACGGGAAGACCTGGGAACCTGTCGAACGGATGACGATCGACGTCCCGTCCGAGTACCAGGGCGTTGTCATCCAGCTTCTGGCCCTGCGCAAGGGCCGCCTCGAGCAGATGGTCGACCACGGGACGGGATGGATCCGGATGGAGTATCTGGTGCCCGCGCGTGGCCTCATCGGCTTCCGCACCGAGTTCCTGACCGAGACCCGTGGTACCGGTCTGCTGCACCACATCCATGACAGTTACGAGCCGTGGGCCGGCGACATCCGAACCCGTCCGAGTGGTTCGCTGGTCGCCGATCGGCGGGGCGCGACCACCGGTTTCGCGCTGGCCAACCTGCAGGAGCGCGGCACGATGTTCGTCGGGCCCGGTACCGAGGTGTACGAGGGCATGATCGTCGGGGAGAACTCTCGCTCCGACGACATGGACGTGAACCCGACCAAGGAGAAGAAGCTGACGAACATGCGTCAGTCCTCTGGTGACGTGTTGGTTCCGCTCATCCCGCACCGTGCCCTCTCGCTCGAACAGGCGCTCGAGTTCTGCCGCGATGACGAGTGTGTCGAGGTCACCCCGGCGACCGTCCGGATCCGGAAGGTCGCGCTGGCCCAGCAGGATCGCGAGAAGTTGCGCTCGCGCGCCAAGGCCGCCCGCCGCAGCTGACAGATCGGATCCGAAAGCTGAAGGCGACAGTTAGTCGCCAGTCAAGTTTCGGAAGTCGCCAGTCATGGCCCGGGGCGAGGAGGTCGGCGCGGCGATACGCTCGCGGGGTGCCTGCCCAACGACGACTCGTCGAGCGGATGCGCGGCTTTGGTACGACGATCTTCGCCGAGATGTCCGCATTGGCCCTCGAGACCGGCAGCGTGAACCTCGGCCAGGGCTTCCCTGACACAGCCGGAGCGCCGGCGGTCCTGGACGCCGCGGTGGCCGCGATCCGCGACGGCCACAACCAGTACCCGCCCGGCCCGGGCATTCCGGAACTCCGCCAGGCGATCAGCGACCATCAGCGCAGGTGCTACGGCCTCGAATACGACCCGGCGACCGAGGTCCTGGTCACCGCGGGTGCCACCGAGGCGATCGCGGCCGCGCTGCTCGCCCTGGTCGACAGCGGTGACGAGGTCGTCCTGTTCGAGCCGTACTTCGATTCCTACGCCGCCTGCGTCGCGCTGGCCGGGGCAACCCGCCGGAGCGTCACGCTCGAACGATCGGGACAGGACTGGGGCTTCGACCCGGCGGCCCTGGAACGGGCGGTCACCGGGCGCACGAGAGCGATCGTGCTCAACACGCCGCACAACCCCACCGGCACCGTGTTCGGGCCCGAGGAGCTGGCGGCGGTCGCCGACGTCGCGCTGCGCCACGACTTGATCGTGATCTCCGACGAGGTGTACGAGCACCTGCTCTTCGACGGTCGCACCCACACACCGATCGCCACGCTGCCGGGTATGCGGGAGCGCACGATCACGATCAGCAGTGCAGGCAAGACGTTCGGGGTCACCGGCTGGAAGATCGGATGGGCGTGCGCCCCGCCGGACCTGCTCGCTGCGGTCCGCACCGTCAAGCAGTTCCTGACCTACGTCAACGGTGCCCCGTTTCAACCCGCCGTGGCGCAGGCGCTCGCCACCGCCGAACACACTGCGCCCGCGCAGCAACTCCAGGCCCAGCGTGACCGGCTCTGCGACGGTCTGCTCGTGCTGGGCTACGACGTCATCCGCCCGCAGGCGACCTACTTCGCGACCGTGGACGTCGGGGCGAACGGCGTCGAGTTCTGCCGCGAACTGCCCCGTCGAGCAGGAGTGGTGGCCATCCCCAGCAGTGTCTTCTACGACTCGGCGGCCGGCGACCACTACGTGCGGGTCGCGTTCTGCAAGCGGCCCGAGACGATCGACGAGGCGCTGCGCCGGATGGCTACCGCTAGCGCTCCGGAGGAAGCGCGCCGATGAAGGTGGCGGCGATCCAGCACGACATCGTCTGGGAGAACCCGGACGCCACCCGCGCCGAGGTGGCGCCGATGATCGACGAGGCGGCCGCACAAGGTGCGCGGCTGGTGGTCCTGCCCGAGATGTTCGCGACCGGGTTCTCGATGCGGCCCGAGCGCGTCGCCGAGGACGAAGGTGGCGCAACCGAGCAGTTCCTGCTCGACCACGCGGCCCGCCACGACCTCACCATGATTGCCTCGATCGCCCAGCGTGGCTCGGACGGTGCCTTCCGCAACAACGCGGTCGTCGCCCACCCGAACGGCGAGACGCAGCGGTACGCCAAGATCCACCCGTTCTCGTATGCCGGCGAGCACGAACGGTACGCGCCCGGCGATCGCCATCTGACCGTCGACATCGACGGTCTGCGGGTAAGCGTGTTCGTCTGCTACGACCTGCGCTTCGCCGACGAGTTCTGGCCGCTGGCCGGCGACACCGACCTCTACGTCGTGCCGGCCAACTGGCCCGCCGCGCGCCACGAGCACTGGCGGCTGCTGCTGCGCGCGCGAGCAGTCGAGAATCAGGCGTACGTGATCGGGGTGAATCGGGTCGGCCAGGCCGGGGATCTGCCGCACGCCGGGGGATCGGCGATCGTCGACCCGCTCGGAACTGTCCTCTTCGAGGGGGACGACGCGGCGCGCGTGCTGCTCGCCGACGTCGACCCGCAGATGGTCCGGGATGTCCGCACTAACTTCCCATTCCTCGCGGATCGCCGCGCTTGGGCTGACACGCACACGTCTCGCCCTTATTAACTCTTGGTCACGATCGCGCGTTGCAGGCCCCGGAAGGGTTGCGATCACCGTGCTTTTCGGGCTTGCATTCGGCAGTTGGCCGCAGGACAGATCGTCCGCGCCCAGAACACAGGAGGTCACTCACAAGTGAGAGCCCACAAGAGCAAGGCGTTGGTCGCGGGCGCCGCGGCAATCGCGCTCGCCGCAGCCGGTTGCGGTAGCAGCGGCGGTGGCGGCGGTGGCGGCAGCAAAGGCAGCGGCCAGGTCATCTTCGGCGAGTCCACCGACTTCCCGCAGAACTTCCTACCGCTCATCTCGGCCGGTAACGCCACCTCGGTGGCGAACGTCGAGATCCGCGCCCTGGACGGACCGTTCCTAATCGCCCCGTCGATCGCCTACACGGCCGACCCCGAGCAGGGGACCGTCACCTCGAGCATGGTGGGCGGCCAGCAGGTCCTCGACATCAAGGTCAACCCCAAGGCGGTCTGGGCCGACGGCCAGCCGATCACGGCCGATGACTACATCTTCACGACGACGGAGCAGAAGTCGAACGATCCTAAGACGGGTGGTTGCGCGGATCTGCTGAGCACCGTCGGCTTCGACCAGGTCGTCAAGACCCAGAAGGTCAGCGACAAGGAGGCCAAGGTCTACTTCGACAAGGCCAAGCCCTTCGCCGACTGGCGCGGCATGTACGCGGGCAGCAACGCGATGATCCTGTCGAAGCACCTCATGGACAAGGGCAGCCCGGCAGCCACCTGTGCCTACCTCCACAAGGGGTGGCCAGTCGCGGGCGGCATTCCTCTCGGCGCCACAAACGGCCCTTGGATGCTCCCAGCCAAGAACGTCGACGCCTCGAAGAAGACGTTCACGCTCCTGCCGAACCCGAAGTACTGGGGCGCCAAGCCCAAGCTCGCCCGCCTCGTCTACCAGAACATCGGTTCGGTGGCCGACACGAACGTCAAGGCGATCCAGAACGGCGAGGTGGGCATGGTCTACCCGCAGCCGCAGCTGGACCTCGTGTCCAACATCAAGAAGCTGAGCAACCTCACCACCAAGATCAGCTTCGGGAGCTCGTTCGAGCACCTGGACTTCAACACGAAGGTCCCGTTGCTCGACAAGCCGCAGATCCGCAAGGCGATCGCCCTGGCGATCGACCGCAACGCCCTCGTGGGCGCGACGGTCGGTAAGTTCAGCGACCAGGCCAAGGTGCTCGGCAACCGCCTCATCTTGTCGAACCAGCCGGGCTACGTTGATCACGGCACGGCCTACAACGCGCAGAGCATCGCCAAGGCCAAGCAGCTCATCGAGAGCGTGGGCGGCAAGCTGGGCTCGGACGGCTACTACAAGGTCAACGGCAAGCAGCTGTCCTTCCGCGTGTCGACCACGCAGGGCAACCCGCTGCGTGACCAGACCGTGCTGACCATCGCCGCGCAGGTCAAGGCGGCCGGCATCAAGCTGACCGAGTTCCAGAACCCGGACATCTTCGCCGGCACGGACAAGCCCAACTCGCTCGTGTCCGAGGGCTTCCAGATCGCCCTGTTCGCCTGGGTCGGCGGCCCGTCGATCAGCGCACAGAACTCGATCTACGTCACCAAGAGCAAGGGTGGCGGCCAGAACTACAGTCAGGGTTCCGACCCGGTGGTCGATGCGGCGCTGTCACAGATCTCGGGTGCGCAATCGCCTGCCGCCGAGATCGCCGCAGCGAACAAGGCCGACGCGCAGCTCTGGCAGGACATGTACACCCTGCCGCTGTACCAGAAGCCGACGTTCCTGGCGTACGAGAAGAACCTGAACGGCGTGGTGGACAACGCCACGCAGGCCGGTCCGCTGTGGAACAGTGACACCTGGACCGTCAAGTAGTAAGCGCGTAATCGCCCCGATGCCGGGGCCCGACGACCTCGGGCCCCGGCATCGTCGCACGAACGGCCTGCGGCCACCCCGCAAGCTGTTTTCAGGTCTAATGTTCCAAGTTGCGCCGCACCATCACCGCGGCGTCGGCCGACCGGACGAGGTGCCTCCTTGCTGATCTTCACTATCCGCCGCCTCATCGGCAGCCTGCTCGTGCTGCTGGTCACCTCGTTCCTGGTCTTCGTCTACTGCGCCAACGAATACGACCCGCTCAAGCCGTTCCGGCAGATCAACCCGGCCCCGAGCAAGGCGTTCTTCGCGGCCAAGGCGCACCAGTACCATCTCGACCAGCCCGTGATCCAGCGTTACTGGGACTGGCTGCGGCATCTGATCCACGTCGACGGCAGCTTCCCGTTCTTCGGGTTCAACTTCGGACTTGACACCAGCAACAATGCCGTCGCCTCGCAGCTGGCCCAACGGTTCGCGGTGACCACCCGGCTGGTTATCGGCGCCGTCCTGCTCGCCGTATTGCTGGCCATCGTGCTGGGGGTGATCTCCGGCGTCCGTCGTGACAAGCCGATCGACATCGGCGTCACGATCCTGACCTTTTTGCTCATCGCGCTGCCGACCTTCTGGTTCGCGGCATTGCTCAAGACCCAGGCGATCTCGTTCAACAACTCGACCGGCGGCCACACCTTCGAGACGGCCTTCGAGGAATCACCGGGAGCGGAGAACTATCTCTCGGGCTGGTCGCTGTTCCAAAACCAGTTCCAGCATCTGATCCTGCCGACCGTCTCGCTGGGTCTGCTGACCGCCGCCAGCTGGATCCGCTACCAGCGCGCGTCGACGATCGACGTCCTGGACGCCGACTACATGCGCCTGGCCCGCGCCAAGGGCGTCCGCTACCGCACCGTGGTGCGCCGGCACGGGTTGCGCAACGCGTTGATCCCGCTCGTCACCGTCATGGCCATCGACATCGGCGCGCTGTTCGGTGGCGCGATCATCACCGAGAAGGTCTACGCCTGGAACGGACTCGGCGCATTCCTCGCCGATGCGTACACCCGCGAGGACACCTACGCGGTCATCGGCTGGGTGATGCTGGCCGCGATCTTCGTCGTCCTGTTCAACCTGCTGGCCGACTTGTTGTACGCCGTCCTCGACCCACGAATACGACTGTCCTGACGAGCCGGGTTCAAGGAGGACTGAGTAAATGACAACCGCATCCGCATCCGAGATCCAGCTCGTCACGCCGGTGGGCAACCAGTCGCCGGAACTCGGCGACGAGTTCGGCGCGCCGTCGAGGTCACAGGGCCGGCAGGCCTTCGACCGCTTCACTCACAGCTGGATCTCGATGATCTCGTTGATCCTGTTCGTCGGGACCATCGCCTTCTGCTTCATCTACCCGCAGTTCTACCACTGGAAATTCGAAACTCCGGACCTGCGTAAGGTCGCCCAGTCGGCGCCGCCGGGCACCGCCGGGCACATCCTGGGCACCGACGAGACCGGGTTCGATCTGCTCGCGCGCATGATGCGCGGCACGCAGCGCGACTTCATCATCATGGTGGTGTCGAGCGCGGTCACCCTGACGATCGGCATCACCGTCGGGGCGATCGCCGGCTACTTCGGGGCGATCGCCGACAACGTGCTGATGCGCTTCGTCGACCTCATGCTGTCGGTACCGGTGCTTGTCATCCTGATCATCTACTGCAACCGCACCCCGGACATCGGCCCCGTCGGCCTCGCCCTCGCGTTCGGTGCATTCGGCTGGATGGGGCTCTCCCGCCTCGTGCGCGCCCAGTTCCTGGCGCTCAAGGAACGCGAGTTCATCGAAGCGTCGCACGCGATGGGGGCGAGCAACTTCCGCATCATCGTGCGGCACATGATCCCGAACACCACGGGCACGATCCTGGTGTTCGGCACGATCTTCGCTGCCCTGTCCATCGTCACCGAGACGTCGCTGACCTTCCTCGGTGTCGGCGTGCACGCGCCCGACACCTCACTGGGCCTGCTCATCACCAACGGCGTCGACGCGGCCGATACCCGCGGGTGGCTCTTCTACTACCCGGGTCTGGTCGTTGTGTTCATCGTGCTCATCGTCAATCTCATCGGCGAGGGCATCCGCAACGCCTTCGACCCGCGTCACAACCGGGTGCGTGACTGATGGCGTGGGGCAAACACTCGGATAAGGACGTCGCCGGCAACCAGGACGCGAGCCGCATCGACGTCGGCCGAAATGACGTCGGCGGGTCGGACGAGTCAAATCTCGGCCAGTCTGACTTTGCCAGATCGGGCCTCGGTAAGCACAGCTCGTCGGCCGCCGACGTGCAATTCGAAGTCAGTGCTCCCCGGCCGGTCGAATCCGGCGAGGTGTTGCTCACCGTCGACAACCTCGAGGTCACGTTCGGTTCGGTACAGGCCGTGCGTGGGGTGAGCTACGTGGTGCGCCGCGGCGAGACGCTCGGCATCGTCGGCGAGTCGGGGTCGGGCAAGTCCGTCAGCTCGATGGCCGTGATGGGCCTGCTGCCGAAGACGGCGAGGATCACCGGCTCGGTGCGTTTCCAGGGTGAGGAGCTGCTCGGCCGCAATGATCGGACGTTGTCGGCCGTCCGTGGCAATAAGATCGCGATGATCTTCCAGGACCCGATGACGTCGCTGGACCCGGTCTACAAGATCGGATTTCAGATCACGGAGACCATTCGCGCGCACGACGATTCCATGTCCAAGAAGGCAGCACGAGAGCGTGCGATCGAGCTGCTCAACCTGGTTGGAATCCCGAATCCCTCTGATCGCGTCGATCAGTATCCGCACGAGTTCTCTGGCGGGATGCGCCAGCGTGTCGTCATCGCGATTGCGATGGCCAACCAGCCGGACGTAATCATTGCCGACGAGCCGACGACAGCACTCGATGTCACTGTCCAAGCCCAGATTCTCGAGGTCCTCAACACGGCAATGGCCGAGACCGGGGCGGCGATGGTGCTGATCACCCACGACCTGGGAGTGGTAGCCGGCGTGGCCGATCGAGTGCTGGTGATGTACGCCGGGCGTCCGGTCGAGATGGGCAACGTCGACGAGATCTACTACCGGCCGCGGATGCCGTACACGCTCGGGCTCCTGGGCTCGATGCCGCGGCTGGACGCTGTGGACCACCAACGGCTCACGCCGATCAAGGGGTCACCGCCGTCGTTGGTGAACATGCCGCCGGGGTGTCCGTTCGGGCCACGGTGCCCGTTGCACATCGATGAGTGCGATGTGATCGAGCCGCCCCTGGTCGAGGTCGGAGGTGGTCATCTGGCCGCCTGCATTCGCAGCGAGGAGTTGCGCAGCACGGGCAACAACGCCGAAGAGATCTTCGACGCGACCGCCGTGGACGACGTCCTCATCGGCGGAGGCGTCGGTGACGACACCGTCAGCGAAGTCGGTTCATCGAGCGGGCAGGGGAAGGTATGACAACCCTCGAGAAGGACACCAGCGCGTCACCGCCCCGGACCGGTGAACCGATTCTCAAGGTCACCGGACTGGAGAAGCTCTTCCCGATCCGCGGCGGCGGCTTGATCCGTCGCGTCGTCGGACAGGTGCGCGCCGTCGACGGGATCGACCTCGTGGTCTATCCGGGCGAGGTGCTCGGTTTGGTCGGTGAGTCCGGCTGCGGAAAGTCCACGACTGGGCGCGCGATCCTCAATCTGCAGCCGGCCACCAGCGGCTCGGTGCTGTTCCGGGGTCGCGAGATCGTCGGTCTGTCCAGGTCGCAGATGCGCCCGCTGCGTCGCGACATCCAGATCGTCTTCCAGGACCCCTACGCCTCGCTGAACCCACGACTGCCCGTCTTCGACATCGTCGCCGAGCCGCTGATCATTCACAAACTCGTCAAGGGCGACGCCGCACTCCGTACCCGGGTAAAGGACCTCGTCCAGATGGTGGGGCTCAACCCGGAGCACACCAATCGCTACCCCGCGGACTTCTCCGGCGGCCAGCGGCAGCGGATCGGCATCGCCCGAGCCCTTGCTCTGGAGCCGGCGATGCTGATCCTGGACGAGCCGGTGTCAGCCCTCGACGTCTCCATCCAGGCCGGGGTCATCAACCTGCTCGAGGATCTGCAGGATTCGCTGGGCCTGTCCTATCTGTTCATCGCCCACGACCTGT
>JBPCOE010000062.1:0-33676 GCA_051000605.1 Jatrophihabitans sp. | reverse complement strand
CACCGAACCGACAAGGAACACGGTCACCGGGTGGGGCCAAATAGCTCCGTCACAACCGCCCGGCGTGTCGAAGACTGGGGCCAGATACCGCCGACACAGTGGGGCCCACCAACGCTGTCACAGCCACAACGGCCTCGCCCGTCACCAGATCAACACCGACCTCATCGCCACGCACCGGGATGACCTGCTGCGCGTCGCCGGCAGTCTCGCCACCGGCACCGTGCGCGCCTCCGAACTCCTGCGCGTCCTGCAAGGCGGCGGGCGGCCCACCCCGCTCGGGCGAGCCGTCGCCGAACTCGGCCGGATCCCAAACCCTCTACCTGCTCGCCTACCTCGACGATGAGAGCTACCGCCGCCGCATCCTCACCCAGCTCAACCGCACCGAGAGAGCCGCCACTCCCTGGCCCGCGCTGTGTTCCACGGCCAACGAGGCCAACTTCGCCAGCGCTACCGCGAAGGACGAGAAGACCAACTCGGCGCCCTCGGGCTCGTCGTCAACGCCATCGTCCTCTGGAACACCCGCTACCAACGACGCCGCCCTGAACCAGCTGCGCCGCGACGGCTTCGACGTCCGCGACGACGACGTCCAGCGACTATCGCCACTCGGCTACGACCACATCAACCTGCTCGGCCGCTACCAGTTCAGCACCACCGACCTGGCCAGTGGGCAACTCCGACCTTTACGAGACCCCGCCACGCCTGAGAAGTGACCGCTGCGCACCCGGTGCTTGGCGCACGATCCTCTAGCGCTGCTACTCACACCCGGGTCCCTTCCGCTCGACGTCGCGTACTGTCGCACATCTTGCTACACTTACGCTCATGACGAAGACAATTGCGCAGCGCGAACTGCGCAACGAGAACGCGAAGGTGATCGAGGCCGTGGCGGCTGGCGAGACGTTTATCATCACGCGCAACGGTGAGCCGGTCGCCGAGCTTCGGCCGCTCCGGGCGGGTCGCCGCACCTTCGTCACCCGCGAGGAAGTCGCGGAACTGGCGACCGCTGGCGTGCGAATCGACCGGCATCAGTTTCGCGCTGACCTCGACAATGTGATCGACCAGGGACTGTGACATGAAATCCGGGCTCCTCGATACCTCGGTCCTCATCGACTGGCACGACCCGGTCGTCGTCAGGGCCTTGCCGGAGCAGATGGCGATCTCCGTGATCACCGCGGCCGAACTGGCGGCGGGACCACACCTTGCCGCCACCCACGCCGAACGGGCGAAGCGGCAAGCGCGGCTGCAGGAAGTCGAGGCCAAGTTGGAACCGCTCCGGTTCGATGGCGCGGCCGCCCGCAGCTACGGATTGGTCGTCGCCGCCGTCGTCCGCGAAGGACGCAAGCCACGCAGCCGGTTCGCGGACCTGCTGATCGCGGCTACGGCCCACGCCAACCGCCTCGACCTGTACACACGAAACAGCGATGATTTCGCGGGACTTGAAAACCTCGTCGACGTCATCGCAATCTGATCGCCAGATAGCTTCAGGTCGGGGGCCACGCACAAACATTCGTCGACTCAAGATCGCTCTTGACGTCCGTCCAATCCGTCCTCGTTCAGGTCTTCAAGCAGTCCCGTAAGCGGAAGGCGAGTCCACGGCACACCTCGGGCTTCGAGGACGGTCGGCGTGCGCGATGATCAAGTGGGTCCCGTAAGACGCCCGATCACCGGGCGGGTGTCCGGAGCGGATCCGCCTGCGGCACTGATTGGGCGGTGGGCCAGACGTCGCCACCCTGGGTGTGTTCGGTGGTGATCCCGAACAAGCACACCTACTTGAGACTTCGATTCTGGGGATGGATTGTCTCGCCGCGAGCCAGCATCGCGAGGAACTCGGCGAGGCGTTTGGCGCGAGTCTCCGGCCGCTTCGCCTGACCGATCCGGTAGGTGATCGCGTACCGATTCTGCGAGGTGAGAATGTGCCACATCGCTCTTGCTTCACCGTCTGTGGCCAGTGCCGCGGCCCAGTCATCCGGAACTTCCGCCGCGGCCGGCCCCGGATAGGCGGCTTCCCATCGTCCGTCCACCTTCGCTGCATTCACGGCGGCCTGACCGGGACGTGTCATCATGCCGACGGCGGTCAGCCGAGCGACGTGCTCGACATTGCGCCGCGACCACGCGCTCTTCGGTCGCCGAGGTGTGAAGCGTTGCCGCATGCTGTCCTCGTCGCGCCGCGCGACCTGCCCGTCGATCCAACCGAAGCAGAGTGCTTCGTCCAGCGCCGCAGCATAGGTGAGTGTCGTCGTCCGGCCGCCCTTCTTCGTGAGCACCAACCACACCCCACGTGACAGCCCGTGATTGTCGGCCGCCGCCCAAGGAGACCCCCACTGCGGTGAACGGCAGCAGCGCGCTGCCCGTCGCGACCGGCGTGGAACCCGACACCCGCTGCAGCTGAACCGGCGCGGCGAGAAGTCGCCGGTCAGCAACTCCGGGGCAGGGCGAGGCCGTACACCGCCGCGGCGTTGCCGGCCAGGACGGCGCGGCGAGTGTCGTCGTCGGGCAGCAGCGCGGCCACCGAACGGGCGTTCGCAGCGATGCCGGGAACGCCCGGCCAGTCGGTACCGAAGATCATCCGCTGCGTGAGCCGAGCCCAGTTGTGCCGGGCGTAATAGGTCGGCAGCCGCGATGGCGGCAGGCCGGACAGCTCGATCCAGACCCGCGGGTTCGACAGCGCCAGGAACGCGGCGGCGTCGTACCACCAGCCCCGGCCGCCGTGGGCCAGGACGACGTCGAGGTCGCGGAAGTCGCGCAGCACGTCATCGAGCAGGATCGGGTCGCCGAACTGGTTGAGCGCACCGGCGAACGTCGACGTGCCGCAATGGACGATGACCGGCAGGCCGCGGTCCTGGCAGATCGCGTACGCGGGGTACAGCGCGCGGTCGTTCGCCGCGAAGCCGCCGTGCACGGGGTGCACCTTGAGCGCCACGGCGCCGAGATCCAGCTGGCGGACGAGTTCCTCGTCGAGCGGGAAGTGCAGGTGCGGGTTGACGTTGGCGGCGAACTTCAGGCGCGCCGGGTTGTATGCGGCGAGCGCCGCCATGTCCTCGACCGGCTGCGTGCCGGTGACGAGCGGGCTGTACTCGGCGAGCGCCACCGCGACGTCGACGCCCTCGGCCGCGAGCAGGCCGTCGAAGGCAGCCGGGTCGACGCGTCCGTCGTCGGTGTAGAGCGCGCGTAGCTCGGGTGCGTCGAAGCCCTGCATCCAGACGTCCCAGGGCGGTTTGAGTCCGGCCCGGTTCGCTGGGTGCAGATGAACGTCGATCAGTGCAAATCCGTCGAGCATGCCGTCAGCGTGCCAGCATCAGACCGGTTCCGCGGTGGCGCCGACCCGGCGTCGAAGGGTCCCGTCCGGCGCGGCCGCGAAGCCGTGCGTGGTCAGCCACGTCGTCATCCAGGCGCGGTCGGGGTGGTTCGCGGGCACCACGTTGTAGATGTAATTGAGCCCGCGGGCCGCGGCCTCGCGCTCGAGGTTGCCCACGATGTACTCGCCGATGCCGGCGCCGCGCCGGTCGGCCGCGACCACGAAGGTGATCTCCGCGTCGCCCCACTCCGAATCCAGCCAGCCGTACCCGAGGGTCGTGCCGGCGTCGTCGGCGACGCGCCACCACTCGTCGGCCACCCCGGCGCCGGCCTGCGGCGCGAGCATGCCGACGCTCGCGAGTTCGGTCACGCCGAAGATGCGCTGCTTGTCCTCGTCCCAGCGCGGAGCGTCCTCGCGGCCCCAGTGCAGCTCGCCGCTGACCGTCGCGGTGGGTTCCGCGGTCAGGGCCGTCGCCGCCATCGCTCGCAGGTCGACGCGACGGATCTTGCCGGTTGCGGTGGTCGGGTAGGCCTCGACGAACACCACCCTGCGCGGACGTTTGAACGAGGGCAGCCCGTCGCGGCACCACGTGATCAGTTCGTCCTCGGTCACGTCGCCGCGCGGCAGCACATAGGCGACCGGTTTCTCCAGGCCGTCGGGATCGTTCGCGGCCACGACGACGGCCTGGCCCACCGCGTCGTGCGCGAGCAGCCGGGTCTCGACCTCGGCGGGGCTCACCCAGATGCCGCTGGCCTTGAGCATGTCGCCGGTGCGTCCGAGGCAGGAGTAGTAGCCGTCCTCGTCCTGGACGTAGGTGTCGCCGGTGCGCAGCCACTCGCCCTGAAACACCTGCCGCGACGCGTCGTAGCGCGACCAGTAGCCGGTTGCGGTGGAGGCGCCGCGGACGAACAGCGTCCCGGGGGTTCCTGGCACCACCGGGCGGCCGTCGTCGTCGAGGATGCGTAGGTCGTAGCCGGGAACGGCGATGCCGGTGGTGCCGGCCTTGACCTCGCCGGGCCGGTTGGACAAGAAGATGTGCAGCATCTCGGTCATCCCGATGCCGTCGAGGATGTCGACGCCGAAGCGCGCGGTCCAGCGCCGGTAGAGGCTGGCGGGCAGCGGTTCGCCGGCGCTGGCCGCCTGCCGTACCGGCCCGAGCGCGTCGGGGGGCAGGTCGGCGCGCAGCATGTTGGCGAAGAACGTGGGGCCCGCGAAGAAGAGCGTTGCCCCGTACGTCGCGGCCCGTTCGGCGATCGTGTCCGGACGCGACGGCGCAGGCTCGAGGATCGTCGCGGCGCCGGCAGCGAGCGGGAAGAGCACCGAGTTTCCGAGCCCGTAGGCGAAGAACGCCTTCGCGGCCGAGAGGCAGCGGTCGTCGGCGGTGATGCCGAGGACCTGCGCCCCGTACGTCTCGCAGGTATGCCGGATCGAGCCGTGCCGGTGCATCGCGCCCTTGGGCAGGCCGGTGGTGCCGGAGGTGTAGAGCCAGAACGCGGGCGAGTCGGCGGTGGTGGGGTAGACGGCGTCGCTGGTCTCGCCGAACTCGTCGAGGCGGTGGACGGGCAACGTGGTGTCGAGCTCGGCCCCCGGGCCGGCGAGCACGCCCGCGACCTCGGGGGCGGCTCGGATCGCGTCGGCGGCCAGGGCACCGAACTCGTGGGTGATCGCGAGCAGCCGGGCCCGCGAGTCGCGCAGCAGTTCGGCAAGCCCGTCGGCACGCGTCATCGTCGACACCGGGACCGGCACCGCGCCCATCCGCATCGCCGCAAGGTAGACGGTGACGAACTCGGGGCTGTCGGCCATGAACATCAGCACCCGCTGCTCGGGCTGCAGGCCGACCGCGCGCAGGCCGGCCGCGGTGCGCTGCACGCGCTCGAGCAGTTGCGCGTACGTGACGTCCCCGCCGACGCCGGTGAGCGCGAGCCGGTCCCCGGCGTCGTTGTCGACGCGCCGATCGAGCAGGTATTCGCACGCGTTGAACAGATCAGCGCTCATCGTCGTCACCCCTAGGGCAGGTGGACGTAGTCATAGTCGAAGGGCTGGTTGTTGATGCCGTTGCGGGGCGGCGCGATCCAGGACGCGATCTTGCCCCGCTCGTGCACCGGGCGCATCAGCGAACGCACGTGCGTCTTGTCGACGTCCGTCGGCAGATACTGGCCCTGGTCCGCGGCCCATTCGTCGGCGCTGAGCTGGGTGCCGTCCGGCGCGGCCTCGATGCCGGCGAACGCGCCGACCTTGCGGTTGAACGCGATGTGCGGCAGCGCCAGCTTCGTGGACAAGCCGCGCTCGTCGAGAATCCGGTTCCACCGCTTGATGCCGCCCTGGCAGTCGGCGATGTACTCGCGGCGCAGGTCGGTGTTGAGCCCGACGAGCGCCGAGACCTCCGTCGCGGCGATCTTGCCGTCCAGCACGGCGTCGACGTCGATCGCGTCGTCGGTCAGCCGGTGGTCGTCCTTGCGGCGGTCTTCGAGCCAGCGGCCCTTGAGCCCGGCGGTGTAGTAGTTCGCGACGTTGGTGGACGTCTCGCCACCGAACAGGTCCAGCGATACCGAGTAGTGGAAGTTCAGGTACTTCTGGATCACGTCCAGCGGGATCGCGCCGTGCGCCGCGATCTCGGCAGGATCGTCGGTGTCGTGCTCGGCCATCAGGTCGGCGGTGCGCTCGACGACGCGGTCGATACCGGTCGTGCCCACCATCATGTGGTGGGCCTCCTCCTTGAGCATGAACTCGCACGTCCTGCTCAGCGGGTCGAAGGCGGACTCCTTGAGCGTCCCCAACTGGTACTTGCCATCGCGGTCGGTGAAGTAGGTGAACATGAAGAAGCTCAGCCAGTCCGGCGTCTCCTCGTTGAAGGCGCCCAGGATGCGCGGGGCGTCGTCGCTGCCGGAGTTGCGGTGCAGCAGCTCCTCGGCCTCCTCGCGTCCCTCGCGACCGAAGTAGGCGTGCAGCAGGTAGACCATCGCCCAGAGGTGCCGGCCCTCCTCGACGTTGACCTGGAACAGGTTGCGCAGGTCGTAGAGGGACGGCGCGGTGGCGCCGAGGTTGCGCTGCTGCTCCACGCTCGCGGGCTCGGTGTCGCCCTGGATGACGATCAGGCGCTGGAGGTCGGCGCGGTACTCGCCGGGCACCTTCTGCCAGGCCGGCTCACCGCGGTGCTGGCCGAAGCCGATGTTGCGCTCCTGGTCACGCTCGGCCAGGAAGATGCCCCAGCGGTAGTCCTTCATGGCGACGTGGCCGAAGTGCGCCCAGCCCTCGCGGCCGACGTTCACCGCCGTGCGTAGGTAGACGTCCTCGGTCGGCAGCGTCGGGCCCATCGACTCCCACCAGTTGAGAAAGTTCGGCTGCCAGCTCTCCAGCGCGCGTTGCAGGCGCCGGTCCTCGTGCAGGTCGACGTTGTTCGGGATCTTCTCGCTGTAATCGGCTGTCGTTGTCATCTCACACTCGTTTGCGGTCGAAGTCGGCGCGCTGGCCGGTGCCGAAGCGGCGCAGGGCGCCATCGGGGCCGGACGCGTTGGGGCGGTAGAAGATCCAGTTCTGCCAGGCGGTGAGCCGTCCGAAGATCTTGGTCTCCATCGTCTCCGGACCGGCGAAGCGGTAGTTCGCCTCGAGGCCGGTGAGCGCGTCCGGGCTGAACGATCCGCGCTCCTCGACGGTGATGCGCACCTCCTCGTCCCAGTCGATGTCGTCGGGGGCGAACGTGACCAGCCCGAGCCGCTCGGCGTCCTCGGCTTCGAGGACCTCGCCGACCCGGGCTTCGGCGGCGGCGAGCGCGTCGGAATCACCGTGGAAGCGCGTTTGCAGGCGGGTGCGGGCGTTACCCATCGGCAGAGGCCCGAGGTTCATGCCGCCGACCGTGATCGCGGCCGGGGTGGCCTGGGCGTCGACGTCCTCGAACACGCCGAACAGCTGGAAGCTTCGATCGGCGGCCAGCGCGAGTTCGAGCAGCGACCCGGCGAACGCGGAGCCCGGTTCGATCAGGGCGACGAGGGAGCGGCTGGTGACGTCCAGACGTTTCAGGGTGCGTTTGAGGTAGTGGACGATCTCGTTGACAAGCCAGTCCTCCGGGTTGGCCAGGAGCAGGTCGTCGTAGGCGAGGACGCGGGTGGCGGAACCGGTCGTCTTCAGCAGCCACGTGCCCAGTTCGAGCTCGTTGGTGCGCAGATCGAGGATCGCGTCGTCGAGCTCACGGGCTACGGCGAGCGTCCAGAACTGCGCGCCCTGCTCGTGGATCCCCGCGACGTCGGCGGGCGGGTCGTCGCTCGGAGCGGCCACTGTGATCGTCGCCGTCCGCGCGTCGCGGTCGAGGGCGACCGAGACGTGCTCATAGGTGATGGCGTCGGCGCTGCGGGTCTTCGTCAGCGGTGTGAGCGCGATGCCCGTCGCGTCCTCCGGTCGGGTCGAACCGGACGCGAGCGCCGCTGCGCGGAAGCCCACCGCGTCGTCCCATTTCTGGCGCGGGACGACCTCGTCGACGAGGTTCCAGGCCAGCGCCTTCTTGCCGGCCAGGCCCTCGGACTTGGTCGAGAAGTAGTCGGCGCGGTCGCGGCGGACGTGCCGCTTGTCGACCACCCGGGTGAGCCCGCCGGTGCCGGGCAGCACGCCGAGCAACGGCAGCTCGGGCAGCGAGACCGACGACGAGCGGTCGTCGACGAGCATCAGGTGCTCGCAGGCCAGCGCCAGCTCGTACCCGCCGCCGGACGCAGTGCCGTTGATCGCAGCGAGGTACGCCTGCCCCGAGTTGGCCGTCGCGTCCTCGATGCCGTTGCGGGTCTCGTTGGTGAACTTGCAGAAGTTGACCTTCCACGGGTGCGACGAGGACGCCAGCATGCGGATGTTCGCGCCGGCGCAGAAGATCTTGTCCTTGCCACTGGTGACGACGACCGTGCGCACCTCGGGGTGTTCGAAGCGCAGCCGTTGGACGGCGTCGTAGAGCTCGATGTCGACGCCGAGGTCGTAGGAGTTGAGCTTGAGTTCGTAGCCGGGCAGGAGCCCGCCGTGCTCGTCGACGTCCATCGTCAGCGTCGCCACAGCACCGTCCACGGCGATCCGCCAGTGCCGGTAGCCGCCCGGGTCGACTCGGAACTCGACGTGCGGCGGCGCGTCCGGTGTCGCGGGGTCGGTCTGCGGGGCGTCGGTCACGAGAGTCATGGCAATCCTCCTTGGACCTCCCTCACGCTACAACAGTGTCGCTATACGTCAAGCTTTCGTAGCATGTCGGAAGTGGATGTACGGATCCACGACACAATGGGCGCTACCGACGAAGGAATACCCACAATGAAGTTCTCATGACCGGCGCAGCGCAGGGCACGGGGCCGTCCGTGCCCGCACCCACGCTGTCCCGGCGCCACGCGGCCGGTTCCGGCAGCGCGCGCGGCCTGCTGTTCACGGTGCTCGGTGAGTTCGTCCTGCCGAGCGGCACGACGGCGTGGACCTCGGCGTTCATCGACGTGCTCGGGCGCCTGGGGGTGGAGGAGAAGGCGACCCGCCAGGCCCTCATGCGCACGGCCGCTGACGGTTGGCTCCACCCCGACCGCGTCGGGCGACGCACGTGCTGGGCTCTCACTCCGGCCGCCGAGAAGTTGCTCGTCGAGGGCGCGGAACGCATCTACGGGTTCACCGGCACCGATCCGGCGTGGGACGGTCGCTGGTTGCTCGTCCTGGCTCGGGCACCCGAAAGCGAACGACCCACGCGCCACCGTTTGCGGACGCGCCTGACCTGGGCCGGTCTCGGCAGTCCCGCGCCGGGGGTGTGGCTGAGCCCGCGCGCCGACCAGCAGGCCGAGGTCGAGGCCGTGCTGGCCGAGGCGGGCATGCTCGATGAAGCCCAGATCTTCGTGGCCGAACACCGTGACGCGGGCGGCTCGGGCATCGAGTCGATGCTCGCGCAGGCGTGGGATCTGCCGATGATCGAGCAGCGCTACCAGGAGTTCCTCGAGCGCTTCCGCGGCGTGCCGAGCCGCCACCCGCTCACGACGACCGTCGAACTCGTGCACGCGTGGCGCCGCTTTCCGTGGATCGACCCGTCCCTGCCGAGTCGGTTGCTGCCGCGCCCGTGGCCCGGCGTGGCCGCGGCCGCGCTCTTCGCGCGGCTGCATCGGCGCCTCGCGGCCGGCGCGCAGGCCGAATGGCAGGCGCTGAACACATAGGTGGCGACGCTTGCGGAGCGAAGATGGGCATGGTGCCTTGGGCGCGCCCGACCGACGTGAGGTCGTCGGGATAGCGTGGCGCGCGTGTTCGAGCAACTGCGGCACCGCCCGCCGTCGCCGTTGGCGCAGCCCCGCGAGCTGGTCGTCGCGTGCGCGCCGATGCGCAGCAACGTCAACCTCTCGACGATCGCCCGGACGGCGGGGTGCTGCGGCGTCGAGCGCATGATCGTCTGCGGCAACGCCCGGCTCGACCGCACGATCGCGCGCGACGGCGCAGACAGCGTGCAGCTCGAGGTGCGCAACTCCCTGCCGCCGGTGCTGCGGACGCTCAGGGCCGACGGGTACCGGCTCGTCGGGCTGGAGCAGACGACCAACTCATCGGATCTGCACGCCTACGCCTTCGAACGCCGAACCGCCCTGGTGATCGGCAACGAGCGGGCCGGGCTGACCGAGGACGAGCTCGCGTTGATGGATGACTGCGTCGAGATCCCCGTCTGGGGCCTGCCCTACAGCTACAACGTTGCCACCGCGACGGCGATGGCGCTGTACGAGTACCGCCGCCAGTTCCCGTCCTGATCGGACTACCCGTGCGAGGGTGGCGGGGTGCGTGCCACCGTCCGCAACGCTGCCGTGCTCGCCACCGTCGTCCTCATGACGTCCGGGTGCGCGTCGGTTGCCCGGGACGAGCAGCGTCCGCGCTCGGGCTCGGCGATCACGGCCTCGCGCACGATTGCGGGCACCTCGCCGCCCGGGTCGAGCCGGCCCGGTGGGGGCGCGCTCACCAAGGGCGGTATGTGGTGGGGCGTGGACTCCTACGCGCCGATCACGGCGCAGAGCCTGGCCAACGTCCGGGATTGGTACGTGGGTGGGCATCGCCCGCAGTTCTGGGGCCGCTATCTCTCGGGCCGTGCGGGCATCAGCGACACCGAGCTGCGCTTCGCGCGCGCACACGGCATCTACGTCTATCTGATCGTCCCCGACCGCAACTGCTCGGCGTGCTCGGACGGCGACGCCTGCACCAACGACTCGACGGCGGCGCAGGCCCGCGCCGACGCCGCGGCAGCAGTGCGCGCGGCGCGCAGGTTGACGCTCCCGGCGGGGGCGGTGCTGTTCAAGGACATCGAAGAGGTGTCCTCCTGCCGCGACGAGCCGACACCGGCGTACCTGCTGGCTTGGTTCCGCACGCTGCTCGGCACGCCGTACCGCACCGGTTTCTACGGCAATGTGTACCGCCAGACCTACGAGTTCCCGACGGCGTACTGCGCAACCGTCCGCGCCCACCCGGACTTCAGCTCGGGCGTCGTGCTGGCCATGAACGAACCCGAGCCGCAGCTCGGGGCGCCGCGCAAGACGATCGGCCCGAGCACCGCGCCGCCGTTCCGGCCGTCGTCGCCGAGGTGTGCCCCGCCTGGGCGCACGCTGATCTGGCAGTACGGCGAGTCGACCGACGACGCGAACCTCACCGACGTCGACCAGGCGCGGCCCGGCGCGCCCGGGCTGCTCGCGCCCGAGGGCGGTACGACCTGACTCACTGGGCGCTGGGGCCGATCGTGCCGCGCAACGCGAGTACCGCGAGCTCGTCGCGTGACGAGCCGAGACGTTTCGTCCAGGACGTGCCCAGCGCGATCAGCTGCGCATCCTCGAGGTACTGCGCGGTGTGCAGGGCCCAGCCGGCACGGGCGTAGGCCGGCGTGAGCAGCGACGCGGCGGATGCCGGGGTCGGTTCGGCGGTGGCGCCGACGTCGGCCACCGGCGGGCGCCAGGCGTGCAGGTTGAGCGTGATCAGGAACGGCGCGCCTGCGCGGCATACCGCGGCCACTCCGCGTAGCACCGTCTCGTCCGGTGTCACCACGGCGCGGAGCAGGCTGCCCCACGGCATCAACGCGTGCACCTCGTCGACGTGGCGCAGCTCGGGCGGCAGCGCCTCGACCGCGGCCCAGACGAACAGCGCGTTGGGAGTGCCGCCCTTGGCAGGCTTGGCCGCGGCGCGGGCCGCGACCTTGCGCATGGCGTCCGGGCCCGCGTCCAGGCCGACGACCAGGGCATCCGGACGGGCCCGGGCCACGGCGAGTACGTGCTTGCCGTCGCCGGTCCCGATGTCCAGCACGAGGTGCGGGTAGGACGATCGCAGCTGCGCGAAGCCGGCCGCGTCCAGGTCGATGGTGGCCTTGCCGATCACCTGCCGCACGGCCGCCAGCGTAGAGCGGGGCCCTACCCTGAGCGGATGCGGTTCGTCGGACGCGGGCACCCGGCGATCCGGGCCACGCACCACAAGACCCTCGAACTCAGCGCAGAGCCCGGCATCACCGCACGAGCGACCTGCGTCGTCGCTGTCGGCGCCGAGGCCGAGCCGCCGGCACCGATGGCCGGGCCGGTTCGCATCCGTATCGCGGTGGACGACAACCGATTCAGCTTCGACGCCGTCGCGAATCCGTCCTGGGATCCCGCCGGACCGGTGGTCGTCCGGCGCAGCGCGTTGCGATTGCCGGGCACGTTCGCCACCGACGCCACCGCGGTGGCAGCAGACCTGCCTCGCGAGCTCGTCGCGGCTCTGCAGCAGCCCGACGCGCTTGTCACCGTCGACGTCGCGCCGATCCCGTCCGTCTCGCCCGTGGGGGTGCTGTTCGCCGCGAACGCCGGTGACCGCGCGCCGAGTGCTGCGCTGGCCGCCGAACTCGAGCGTGCGGACGAGGTGATCGCCGAGGACGTCGACGCGCGCCGGCTCGTGGGGACGGAACGCCGCGGCGTCCGCCGGACGCTCGTCGTGGCCACCCGCGAGCTACCCGGCCGGACCTGCGCCGACCGTTTCGCCGGTCGCGTGCTCGACACCGTCGGCCTGCCCGCACCGCTCGCCGTGGCCGCAGCCTGCCCGTCGCGCGGGCCCGTCACGTTCGGTACCGAACCGGATCTGCTGCGGACGACGCCGTCGACGCATCGTCTCGTCCTGCCCGTCGGCCGCGACTCACTGGGCGCGCTCTTGCAGCGGGCCGGGCACGAGCGCGGGACGGGGGTCGCGACAGTCGCGCAGGAGTTCGGCCGGCCGCTGCTCGCGACCGCCGACGCGCTGCCTGACCTGGTCGGCACCGAGGACGTCTTCTGCTGCCTGCATCCAGCTCCGGCCCGCGACGCCGTGGACCCGGCCGTACGGGCCGCGGTCACTGCCCTGCTCGCCGACGGCGTGCCCACCAGGACGGCCGCGCGCGCCTTGGCGGCCCTCACCGGATGGCAACGCAGCCGGGCCTACGCCGCGATCATCGACTGGCCGACGCGCTAGCCAGCGATCATTTGCGGCCAGGTCTGATCCACCCAGGTGCCGTCCTGCCACGGGGTGCGGGAGTGCGCGACCCGCAGCGAGCCCGGTGCCGACGTGATCGACTGGCCGAACACCGTCGCGTACGTCCGCTCCGGCAACTCCCGGCGCACGACGAGCGCGGAGTCCTCGACTGACGGCGAACACGACGTGACGACGTCCAACCAGGGACGCTGCTCGAACAGCGGCGCGAACCGCACGGTCTTGGCGTCGTCGGCGTCGACACCGCGCGAGGTGATCATGTGCGTCCCGGGCGCCAGGTCGAGCCGCTGCAACGCCGTCGCGTCCCACAGCCAGACCACCACTCCGTCCGGACCGGCGAGCACGAGGTTGAAGCTGGCCATGGCGCGGTGATCGATCGTCGACGTCCAACCGTCGCCGTCAGCCACGGCGGCGAGCGGCAACCGTCCGCGCGAAGGTGCGCCCTCGAAGCGCTCGACCCGATTGACCACCAGCGCGGTGCGCCCCGACGCGACGTCCGAGACGCACCAACTGCCCCCGGCAACGTGATCCCGGCCGCCGATCACCGTGGGCTGATCGGGCCACCACGCATCGGGCTCGTCGAACGCGCGGGAGACGAACTCGTCCCGCAGCGCAAGGATGCGAATGGCGTCGCCCGCCTCGAAGCGGCAGACGACCGTGCACATAGGACGCAACGTACGCGGGGTCGCAGCTGAGATGAGCGGAACGGGCGGTCCGGGTCCGACGCGACGTCCGGCCGCGTAAAAGCGCGAAGCGCAGCGGCCGGACATCGACGTCGGAACGGGGCCGCCGACCCCGTCGGGCAGGATGGTGGGCATGGACTTTCGATACCTCGGCAACTCCGGCATGCAGATCTCCGAGATCACCTACGGCAACTGGCTGACCCACGGCTCCCAGGTCGAGAACGACGTCGCGACGCAGTGCGTCCGCGCGGCGCTCGACAACGGCGTCACCACCTTCGACACCGCCGACGTGTACGCCAACGGCAAGGCTGAGATGGTGCTGGGCGAAGCGCTCAAAGGCGAACGGCGCGAGTCGCTGGAGGTGTTCACCAAGGTGTACTGGCCGGTCGGTCCCGCCCCTAAGGGCAAGAACGACACCGGCCTCTCGCGCAAGCACATCCTCGAAGGCATCGACGGGTCGCTGCGGCGACTGCAGATGGACTATGTGGACCTATACCAGGCGCACCGCTACGACGTGTTCACTCCGCTCGAAGAGACGATGCAGGCGTTCGCGGACGTCGTGCGTTCGGGCAAGGCGCTCTATATCGGCGTGAGTGAGTGGACGGCCGAGCAGATCCGAGAGGCAGCCGGCTTGGCGCGGCAGCTTGGCGTCGGGCTGGTGTCGAGCCAGCCGCAGTACTCGATGCTGTGGCGGGTCATCGAGGCCCAGGTCGTGCCCACCTGCCGCGAGCTCGGGATCAGCCAGGTGGTGTGGTCGCCCATCGCGCAGGGCGTGCTGACCGGCAAGTACCGCCCCGGCGCCCAGCCGCCGGAGGGTTCCCGCGCCACCGATCAGGCCGGGGGCGCCGACATGATCAAGCGTTGGATGTCCGACGACGTTCTCACTCGCGTTCAGGAGCTCAAGCCGATTGCGGCCGATCTCGGCCTGTCGATGGCAGCGCTGGCGGTGGCCTGGGTGCTGGCCAACGACAACGTCGCCACGGCGCTGGTCGGCGCGTCCCGCCCGGAGCAGGTCGTCGAGAACGTCAAGGCCGCCGGCGTCAAGCTGCCCGCGGAGGTGCTCAAACGGATCGACGAGGCCCTCGGCGATGTCGTCACGTCCGACCCCGCGACCGTCGAGAAGTCGACGCCGAAGCAACGCGCGATCTGAGCGCTCTCACTGGCATAGTCGCGCCATGACCTTTTCCGTGTTGTTCGTGTGCACGGGGAATGTCTGCCGATCCCCGATGGCCGAGCGACTCATGCGGGCCCAGCTCGATCCGCAGGCGCCGGTGGCGGTGACGAGTGCGGGCACGATGGCGCTCGTGGGGCGTCCGATTGATCCGCCGTCGGCCCACGCCTTGAGCGAACTCGGTGCCGACAGCAGCGGCCACGTCGCTAGACGCCTCACACCTGAGTTGATCGATGCCGCCGACCTCGTGCTCACTGCCACGTTGGTGCACCGGTCCGCGGTCATCGAGGGCCGGCCGCGCTCGTATCCCCGCGTGTTCACGATCCGTGAATTCGGCCGGCTCGGCCGCGAGCTCGAGCCGGTATCGGCGGCGCCGACGACCGCGTCCTTGCGCGAGCGAGTCGCAGCGGTCGCCGCTCGCCGTGGCAGCGCTGTTCTTGCCGAGCCTGGGGAGGACGACATCGGTGACCCGTTCGGCAGAGGTTTGAAGCTCGCGCAGGCCTGCGCGGCGCAAGTCGCCGAAGCCGTCAGCGTGGTGATCGCCGTCATGGGCCTGGGCAGCTCAAGGCCGGCTTGACGGGCGGTTGAGGCTGCGGTCTGACTGAACAATCTGTGCACGCGGCGCCTGTCTCTGCCAGGATCACTTCTCGTGAGCAGCCCGAGGCGTTCGCGGATCGGCCGTCCGTACCGTCACGTCAGGCGGTGGGCACGCCATACCCCGAACGCGACGATTGCCCTGAACATGGTCGCTGCCGGTCTTGCCCTCATCCTCGCGGCCGTGATCATCGCGTTCGTTGCTCTTTGAGCGTCTCGCCGCGCGTTCAACTAGGTGATCGGGATACGGTTCGCCCGTGGACGACGGCGATGCGTTTCTGCAGCCCACCGAGGACGACGAAGTTGTGCTCTCGCCGCGGCGGCTGGGCGGGCGGCACGAGCGCCGTGCTCGCGTCGCCTCACCACGTACCCGGACGGCGAGCGATGGCAAGGGTAGGCGTCGACCATCCGATCCGGGCGCCGTTCTGGATCCATTCGTCGTGGAGCTGGGCGAGGCCGCGCCGGAACCCTCGGGTGACCAAGAGCTCGCTGCGCTCGCTGACCTGCTCGAGTCCGAACTCAGCGTCGCGCGCGACACTCTGCGTCGCATCGACGATGAGCGCGCCGATCAGCAGCGCCGCGCCGATCTCGCAGAGTGGCGGCTTGCCGACGTAACCAGCGCCGCTCAGCACGCGTCATGGGAGGCGGAGGACGCGCGGGCAGCTCTGGAGCGGCGAGTTGATGTCGCCGAGAAGCAGCTGCTCCAGGAGGCGGCGTGGCACGCCGAAGCACAGCCCTTGGCGCAGCCGGCAGAGGCAGCGGATGAAGGCCATGCCGAAGTCGTGGCGCTGCTCACCGGAAGAATTGCCGCTCTTGAGACGCAACTTGAATTGGCCAGTGCGCGGAGTGCTCAGCTGGACGAGCAGCGTGCTGCGCAAGACTTTCGAGCGGTGCATGATCCGTGCAAGGCGCGCGCTGTGCTACTGCGAGAGCGGGTCACGGCCCTCGAGGGCCAGATCCTCGGATTTCGGCAGTCGCTTCAGGAGTCAGAGGACGCCAGGGTCGTTCAGATGCGGCGAGCCGACCTCGCCGAGAAGCGTCTCGCCGACGAAGCGCATCAGTTGGTCAGGACGCAGCAGGCAGCCGATAGGGCTGCCTTGTCGGCTCAGGCTCGCGAAGCCGCACGAGTCGCGTGGCTGGAGCGTCAGCTCGCGGTGAACCAGGAGCAGCTGGCCGTGCACGAGCGCCAGGCCGACGGGACAGCGCACCCGCCTGCAGCGCAGGAACGGGAGGCGTTCGCTGCTCGCGTTCGGGAAATCACCCGCACCGACGTCGCGCCACTTCGGCCCCGCCCTCAGCCCCGACCTGGTCCTCGGCCCCGACCTGGTCCTCGTCCTCGTCCCGGTCGGTAGTCGTAGACCAGCCCGTTGGCGGTCTGCGTGCGCTGAGCTCGCTCGTCCTGCTCGGCAGGCTGGCCGCTAGTACCGGTCCTGCTCAACGGGGCGCGTCGTCCTGCACAGGTGCGAACTGATCGAAGACCGGGGCCGAAACGCCCCGCTCGCTCGGGGCCGCGAGGTACGGGCCTACGCCGGGTTCTTTCAAGACCGGGCTCGAGTTCGGGGGCTGGCCGCCCGGTTCGGCGTACTTGGCGAGTTCGACTGTGCCGTCCACGGCCGGTTCGAGCTGCTGCGCCGGCGCCGGCGCCTGGTCAGCACCCTGAACTGGTTCGGCGGCGTCCTTCTTCGCGTTCGCCTTGCCCTTTCGCCAGGATCGATCGGGTCGGTAGGTGTAGTAGTAGCCGTAGTTGTCGCCGTAATTGCCGCGGGTGCGGGTCATCATGTTCAGGATGACGCCGACCGGCCGCTCGCCGACCTTGTCCAACGCCTCGATCGAGCGGGCCGCCTGGTCTCGGGTCGACTTCCCGGCGTGGTGGACGACCAGCGTGGCGTCGGCCATGGCGGACACCTCGGCGCCGTCGGCCACCGGCAGCAGCGGAGCGGTGTCGATGATCGTGTAGTCGACCAACTCGGAGACTTCGCGGATGATCGATTCGGCCTGCTCGCTGATGAGCAGCTCGCTGGGGTTCGGCGGCACCGGCCCGCTGGTCAGGACGGCGAGGTTGCGCCCGACGTTCTGCAGCGCGGCCTCAACGCTGATCTTTCCGACGAGCACGGAGGTGAAGCCGACGTCGGCGACCAGGCCCAGCGACTTGGCGATCGTCGGCCGGCGAAGGTCGGCCTCGACGAGGCAGACCCGAAAGCCGCCCTCGGCGAGGGCAGCGGCCAGGTTGACGGCGGTGGTCGTCTTACCCTCGCCCGGCACCCCGCTGGTGACGGCAATGATCCGCGGCGCGTTGTCGACGTTGACGAACTGCAGGTTGGTACGCAGCTGGCGGTAGGCCTCCGAGCGCGTGCCGTGTGGGTCAGCCCGGAACGCGATCAGGTTCTTCGGCGTGCGCTTGTCGAAGGGCACGATCCCCAGCACCGCAACGCCCAGCTCGGCGAAGTCCTCCGGGCCTTTGACGGTGTTGTCCAAGGCCTCGCGCAAGATGACGACAGCGATCCCGATCAACAGGCCAAGTATGAAACCAAGCCCTATGTCGATCACGGGGCTTGGCTTGATCGGGGATGTGGGCACTCGAGCCGGGTGGATAACCGACAGCTTGACGACCGGCTTGCCGTTGGCCCCAGTCTGCTCGGTACGCTCAACCACTCCGTCGAACTGGGCGGCGACCGCGTTCGCCAGCTTCGCAGCCGTCCCCGGATCGTGATCAGTTACGTGCAAATTGATCAGTACCTTGGTGGCCGGCGCATCAGCCGTGATCTTGGCGGATAGCTCTTGCTGCGTGAGCTTGAGTCCAAACTTGTCTATGACAGGTTGAGTGACGGTTGGGCTCGTCGCGATGCTGGTGTACGACTGCACTTGGTTCTGGCTGAACACAGTGCCGGCTTGCAGGTCAGCAGCATTCGCGGTCGATGAGGTCGCCACGAAGACCTGTACGTCCGCCTGGTACACCTTCGCTGTGGCAACTGTGAGACTGGTGCCCAGAGCAGTGCCGATCACGACGAACGCCAAGATGAACGGCCAACCCTTGCGTAGCGCGTGTAGGTACTCACGCAGTTCCAACAGTTCGCCTCTCGCTCGATGCTTTGGCGAAGCATAGCTATCGGTTGTTGCTCGACTCACCCCACATCCGCACAAGGGCAGATCGAGAGATCCTGGGATTCGCGTGGCATCCTGTCACGATGCGGATCGGCCTCCTTTCAAGCGTTGGCATGACCCACGACGCGTTCTTCCCTGAGATCGCGGCTGAGCTTCGTCGCCGCAGTCACTACGTAGTTCATGCCGCGGGCACGTCAGGCCAACACGTCGAGGTGTCTACCATCTCTGGGCTCACACGGCGCCCCGGGGTCGGAACCCTTCGCGCCGCGGGCGCGTTGCGGAAGTGGGTAGACGAAAATGAACTCTCAGTTGTTGTCTCCAGCACTGCGACCGCTTCAATTTTGGCCCGTCAGGCCATCGTCAACTGCCCGGTGATCTATTTCTGCCACGGACTGCATTGGCAGTCCAGTAATCGTCCTGCCGCGTTGCCATGGGTACTCGCCGAGCGGTACGTCTTGAAGAAGACAGCCGGAATCCTGGTCCTCAATCGCGAAGATGAAGAGTGGTTTCGGGCACACGCCGTTCACACACCAATGGTCCGATTGCGGTTCGGCGTAGGTGTCGATCCAACTAGTTATCCTCGAAGTCCCCTTCCTGGCGGCAAACTTAAGCTGTGCTGGATCGGGGAGTTTAGTCAACGTAAGAATCCTCTGGATGCCGTTGACGTGGCTTCACGCCTTCGAGACCGCGGTGTTGAGTTCAGCCTCGCCATGCTTGGCGACGGCGCCTTGCAAGCAGCGACGAAACGCAAAGTTCACGATCTCGAGCTCGATGAAAAAGTTGAATTGCCCGGTACGATTCCCGCAGCTCCAGTATTGACGCGGTCACACGCGCTGGTCCACACCGCTCGATGGGAGGGGTTGCCACGCGTCTTTCTTGAGGCACTTGCGGTTGGGAGACCAATTTTCAGCTATGACATAAAGGGAGCACGAGATCTGCCGAACGTCACGCTCAGCGCGCCGGGTAGCCCAGCCCTGATGGCAGACAAGATCATCAACCCTGCCCATCTCGAACGAACGCCAGCCGCGTATCCGACACTCGACGACCTGTCTTTTGTCGAAGCTGCCGCACAGATCGAGCTGATGGCCGCACGGGCATCTTCTCAGCCGGTCGACGAACGCGGGGATCGGCGTTCGATCGGCATGCGCGGCTACCGTGATTAACTACGCCGCAGTCGTAGTCGGGTTGTTCCTACTGGGAAGCGTTGCCATAGTTTCGTTCCCAATGCCGTGCTTCGTTCGCATATGGTCGATATCTGCGGCGTTGCTTCACGTCTGCGTTGGATTGGCAAACAATGCCTTCACCATTCTTCCCCAACCCGACGCTGCTATTTACCAGAGCCAAGCAATGGCGATATCGCTCGGACAGCAGCCAGCATACTTTGTCGCTGGCAAAGTAGGGTGGCCAATCCTTCTCTCTTGGTTGTACGACACTGGTGGCATACATATTGAGATCGGCCTTATCCTGAACGCGCTCCTTGCTGCTGCTCTGGTGCCGATCCTTTTTGCGACTGCAGAGAACCTTCGCGCGGGCAGCGGGCGTTACGCAATCTGGTTGCTCATCATCATGCCGGGCTGGTGGCTTTGGTCGTCCACGCTCATTCGCGAGCCGCTAATATGGCTTCTGACAGCCGTTGGTGGATTGATGCTCGTTCGGCTAAAGGACCAACGGTGGGGCGCGATCTTCCCACTTGCCGTGGACTGTATTGGTCTTGCGTGGGTACGTGCTCCCCTCTCGGTGCTTCTTGTATCCGGGGCGGCCGTCGCAATCTTGCTTGCAAAGGGTCGGCTCGCTCCTCGGGTCACGACCACGGTCGTGCTAGCCGGCTCAATTCTTCTCATCGCTGGCAATCAGCTTTCCAGGGTTAGCAGCCTGGACCCGAGCACCTTTGGCGCGACACGAGACTTCTTGGCTCAGGCGGGCTCCCAATTCGATTCCAGCAATCGGGTCTTCACCTATTTTCGGGTGCTCTCCGGGCCTTGGCCGTGGGAACTTCTTCACCTTGGGATCTTAGCGATCCCGGACGTTTTGTATCTGTGGCTGTTCGGCGCAATCCTTGTTGTTGGTAGGCGGAATCTACGCCGAGACTACCTCTGGCTGGGTGCACCAGCGCTCGTTATCTGCGCAGGTATTTCGGTGATTGCGAGCAATTATGGCCTTGTAATCCGACTTCGCGCGATGGCGATGCTCCTGGCGATTCCAGTGGTTGCGGCGACAATCGACAGCCTTCGGCCGGATCGCTTCGAGGGACTCAATCCAAAGTACGGGTCCGCGGTTCGCGTGGCGGCCCGCCGCAGCCCACGGGTCGGCTCAACGGCTACGACAGCGCCGAGCTACCCCATTACCCAGCACCCACAGTGACCGTTCGCTCCGTCATACATTACGGTCGCTCCACAACGGTGATCGTGATCAGTCTTGTCGGTGCACAGGCGATTCTCGCCAGTACGTTCGCAGTACTGTCGGCTCGCTTGCTGGGGCCTAGCAGTCGTGGCGTGATTGTGATTGCGGCCAGCACCGCGTCACTGCTGGCGATGGCCGGCTCAATGGGTGTTCCTACCGGCGGACGTATGTTGATAGCGCGCGGCGATGCGACGTACTCGCTTAGCGACCACATTTCGGTCACACGGATCATGTGCGCATCTCAGATTGTGGTATGTGCTTTAGTCGGTTGGCCGGTCTTGCTCTTGAGCCACGCCTGGCGAGGACAACTAGTTGGTTTGCTCTTTGTTGTATATGGCGCGGGCGTCGCCGTTGTGTACATGGTTCGAGAAGGCGCCTACGGGGCCGGGGCAACGCGAATTGCAGCCGGCGCCGACGCAGCCATGAATGCTCTCCTCGTTTTAGGTGTCCTTTGTCTCGCGGCGACTCACAATGTGACCCTAACTACCGTGCTCTCCGCTATGACACTTTGTGTTTGGGCGGAAGCAGCATTTCTAATCACGTCGACACATAAGAATCGCGGCGCACAACGCAGTCTTGGGCTGCGCAGGCTGATGACTATCGTACAGGTCAGCTTTCCAGCGCTTGTTTCAACCATGTGTCAAGGATTCGCGTTTAGGGCCGACCGAATCCTCCTCGGCGCCTTTTCGACCGCGGGGTCGGTGGGTCTATACGGTGCGGCCGTCGCCGTGTCCGAGATCGCATGTCTAATAGCCCAAGGAGCAAGCCAAATTGCATTTCGGTTGGCCGCGCATGGTGATTACGCCCGTTTGTCGCGATTGCGAATCTACGTCATGGTCAGCTCAATCGGAGCATGTGCCGGATTGGGTGTGAGCGCGGGACCAATCGTGCGGATATTATTGGGAAGACAGTACGAGAGCGCAATACCGATGGTGTGGGTACTACTGGCTGCTTCTGTGCCGCTGGCCCTGTTCACTTTCCAAGTTGCGTCACTGGCAGGTGCCGGAGACCTCAACGGCGCCGCGCTGTCTTCAATCCTGGGCGCAGCACTCCTCGCGGTGGGCTGTCTCGCTTTCATTCCTCTTTGGGGAGGTGTTGGGGCTGGCATCGCAAGCGCTCTCGCGTACTCGGGAATGGCCGCAGCCTCGACGATGAGGCTGCGCCGCCGGACGCAGGCCGACCCGCTGATGCACGCGTCGCTCGCCGCTGGCGACTCGAGCACTTAGCCGTCGGAGGTAGCTGGCCCCCGGAACGACACCTCGGCCAATGGCGAAACGCAACCGGGGTCTACACTTTCGCGTCATGGAGCCGTCATCGCCCTATTCGGACCTGAACGTCGATCCCAAGTCGGTTGTTCACTTTGGCGAAGAATGGACTGCCTTCCGGCAGGATCGGGGTTGGACGCCGAAACGCCTAAGGCAGGACTTCGATGCGTACTTTTCGCCACTGCCCGAGGGTGTGTTGACTCCTACGGCTGTCGCGGCCGACTACGGGGCTGGGAGCGGGCGTTGGGCCGCATTTGTTGCGCCCCGAGTTCGCCATCTGTATGTTGTCGAGCCCAGCCACCCCGCAATGCAAGTAGCCAAGCAGCACCTCTCTATGCAACAGAACGTAACCTACCTGGAAGAGCCGATCGGCGGCTCGTTGGTCCCTGACGAGACTTTGGACTTAGCCTATTCAATAGGTGTTCTGCACTGCGTACCTAACCCCGCTGCCGCAATGGAGGCTCTTCGAAAGAAGTTAAAGCCCGGCGGCTACCTCCTCGTGTACTTATACTATGCGCTCGAGAATAGGCCAGGCTGGTATCGGGCAGTGTGGGCAGCCACGAACGTGCTCCGACGGCGTATCAGTCGGTTGCACCCAAGCGCCAAGCGGGCCGCAACAAGCACGATCGCCGTCGCAGTATATTGGCCGCTCGCTCGCGCCGCGCTCATTCTCGCGCGCTTCGGCGTTCCCGTGCGACACCTGCCGCTCAGCTTTTACGCGACGAAGAGCCTATACGCAATGCGCAATGACGCGCTCGATCGGTTTGGAACACCTCTGGAACGACGCTATACGCGGAGCGATATTACCGCGATGGTAAGTGAAGCGGGTTACGATGTGAAAAGCCTTCGGTTCTCCGACAGCGAACCCTACTGGTGTTTCAGTGTCGCGAACCACGCGTAGATTTCGAGGCCCGGCGTAGGACCGGGGACCATGTCACAGACTAAATTGCGCGAAGCCGTCCTATCAGACTTGGCTCCGTACTCCTCAAACGCCGCTCCGGGCTGGCGGTCCGTCGTTACGCGCTGTATTGCGTCCCCTGGATATTTTGGCTGCGTCCTCCTGAGACTCCAGCAGGCGCTCCTGTCCGCCGGGCATAAGCGAATTGCAGCGATCTTGCGATCTGTGACATACTTCGTCGTCGGGATTGATGGCTGCCCACAGGCTCCTATCGGGCCGGGTCTTTTTGTGCCACATCCCGCCGGCCTCGTACTCGGCCCGGGCGTGGTCATTGGCGCGAACGTGACCTTATGTCAACATGTGACGCTCGGAGCACTGCATTTGCCTGATCGAGGTACCCCGACTTTCCCGATCGTCGAGGATGGCGCATTCGTCGGCGCTGGCGCGTGCGCTCTCGGCGACGTGCGGATCGGCGCCTACGCCACAGTCGGGGCCAACTCAGTCGTTGTGTCAGACATACCCGCCGGTATGACGTATGTGGGCGTACCGGCGCATCCATTGCGCGAAGCATCGGGCAAGTAATGCCAAATGGGCTTGGCGCACGTAGCAGCACTTGTCACTGGCGGTGGGGCGGCCCAATCCGGGACTTCGGATTCTGGTCGATTTCAATATGCGGGCAAATTCAGAGTAGACCGGAAACAGGGTGAACGTGCTGATTGCCGACTGGGGTCGGCGCCCAGCTGGGCTGTATGCGGATTTCGTCACTGCCATCAACGAGCTGGGAACGCACACGGCTTACGTTACCTACGAGATGACGTCAGACGTGGCACACCGAATGCGTGATCTCGAGGGACGTACACTTCCCGTAAGAACCTTCAAGAGTCGGAAGGGTGCGGTGTTGGGCGCGCCAAGGCTCCTCGTACTGATCGCACGCCTCGTCTCATTCCTCCATAAAAACGAAGTTTCGATTGTCGTCGTCGCGATGGAGTCGATATGGCTGATGCCTGCCATTGCAGTCGCACGTGCCTTTTCGAGATTTCGGTTGATTACGATTATTCACGACGCCGCACCGCACCCAGGTGAGGGATCGATGCTGTTCGGGGTAATGCGTCGGATGACCTTGCGGGTTTCCGATGATACAATCGTGCTTTCTAGATCTGTGTCCGACCAGTTAGGTCCCGCCCAGCGTAGGCAGAAGCATCATCGTCCGATGCACATATTGCGGCATCCTTCGTATTCCTTCGACACATGCATAGACTCGCGCGATGCCCCGGCCGGCCGAACACCAGTTGTCGGTTTTTTTGGCCGGATTTTGGATTATAAAGGGCTTGCACTCCTACTTGAAAGTGTGTCGCATCTTGCGACCGCTGGCGGCGCCGTGTGCTTGCATGTCGTGGGCGACGGTGCCCTCGACCCATACTACGAACTAATTGCGGCAACGCCGAACTTGGTGATTGACAATCGGTGGGTGGATCCCGACGAAATCGAACATATAGTCTCGGGATTCGACGTTCTAGCGCTGCCTTACCTTGAGGCCAGTCAGTCTGGAGTCATTGGGATTGCGATGGGGTTGGGTGTTCCGGTCGTGGCTACGCCAATGGCGGGTCTGCGGGAGCAAATTCAGGAAACCCAATGTGGAGTGGTTTCATACGAGACTAGCCCTTACTCCTTCGCGGAGGCTATTCGGCGGTTGCTCGACAACGACGCATTGTATAAGGCATGTTCTGCTGCGGGTTTACGCGAGGCGCGCGGGCGATATTCCGTCGTAGCCGTCACTCAGGAGCTCGTCCAGATATTCGATTCCAACGTCGAAAGATGAACTAGTGTCGCCTAGCTAGCCTAGAACGGTGAGGATTCAGATTCGCGGATGATCGCCTATGAGGAGATCTACCTGGCGATGGACACTTTCCGCGCACGCGTCGAAGACTTGGGTAGGCGTGGCCTGGTAGAGCTGGCGCGACCGCTCGTGCATCAAGCGTACGGGCCCCCAGCCATAAAGCGAGTGTAGAAACTCGCGGGGATCCGATCCCGCCTCGCGAAGGGCAATTGGATAGAACTCTATGAGAAGCATGGGTTTCACGCCATGCGCGGCCTGGGCACCTGCCAAGACGTGTTCTTCCCAGCCCTGCACATCAACCTTGATCAATTTCAGGCGCCGAAGATCCGCGTCCGCGAGTAGTTGGTCAAGCGAATCGACCTGGACCGTCACGCTCGCACCCGACCGGTCGGCATCCGACGCGAGAGAGTGATTTCCCCAGTTCGACGGATCTATTTTCAGCGATAACTCGGACCGACCACGCCCAAGCGCCACATTGTGATGACGTACTTGCGTCCAGCCGTTCGCATCAATCGTCCGCTGCAACATGGCATAATTGGTGGGTTCCGGCTCGAATGCATAGACACGACCTGATCGCCCAACGGCGTCCGCCATGATCCCCGTCAGGTAGCCGACATTTGCGCCGACATCAACCGCAACGTCCCCAGGAGCGAGGACGCGACGAATCACATCGGCCTCGGCACGTTGCCAGGTGCCATCTGAGATCAGCGCCCGCGCGACGGCGTGATCTCGCGCATCGACGAAAATCCGAAACCCGTCTATGGTGCCAACCTCGATCGGTTTATCTGGCAGCACGCGTCCCTCAATTGCCGATACTGCCCAGCGCAGTCCTGGAACACGGCGTAGGTAAATAGCGAGCGGCGCTAGGTATCTGCGCAGTCGCGTATATACCTTGAGTACTCGATGTGAATTGCTGGTCATCCGCGTAGCTCCTCGGCGCGAAGTCTTTTTGGCTGCTAGGTGGCCGTACGAATTCACCACCACCACGCTTTTGCCCGTCGCGCATCAATTTCATAACTCAGATCGTGTCGTCGTTCTCCTAGCGTCTTGGCCGGAACACCTCCAACGAGGAGGTACTCCCCCACGCTCTTCGTCACCACTGATCCGGCAGCCACGACGGTTCCGGTCCCTATATCCGCGCCTGGAAGAATGATGGCTCGCGTATTTATCCAGCTGTGGTTACCCAAATGAACGGGAGCAGATACGTATGCGAAATCGGCGCTTTGCCATTCATGCTGAGCAGTCCAAACCTGCGCATACGAATTGACTCCGACATTGTCTCCAATCGTCAGCGTCCCGCGCGCATCGAGGATCACGTGCTGCGCGATGAGAACGTTCGATCCGATCGTAAGACGACGGGCGTATCGAACCTGGAACCCATGCTCGATTGCTACATTGTGTCCGATCTGTGCGCCAAAGATTCGTAGAACTTGTATGCGAAACGAATTGTTCGGCACATACGACGCGATGAGAGTAGAACACATTTCTGCCGAAGCAAGAAGTTTGCCAAAACGAAACCGGAGGGTTTCGTTGAGTCCGAGGTTGGTGCGCTCACTCCCATCGGTGGGAATCGAGTCCTGGGTGTTGAGTTTCATCGTGCCGGCACTCCCTTCACTACGGCCCGGGTGGGGACGTCGCGGACCACACACGCGGCCGCGCCGACCGTGGCGCCGTGACCGACGCGGAGGCCTTGCAGTACGACCGACCCCGCGCCCAGCGATGCGTCGGGAGCAACGAAGCACTCTCCCGAAATCGTCGCAGCGGGATTGATCGAAACGAAGTCTGAGATCACGCAGTCATGACCAATCGTCGCATTGGGATTGACGTGCACATGAACTCCGATTCGGACGTTAGTCGAGATCTGGCCACCAGCGCAGACGATGCTCCCGGCGCCGATGGACCCGGCCGAACCGACGACCGCTTGCGGATGGATGACGGTGGCGGCTCGGGCTTCAGTTCTGTCAAATCGTTCAGCGATGGCCCGGCGCGTGGCGGGTGCCCCTATAGCGACCAGGTACGCCGCGTCGTCCCCCCGAACAAGCCAGCCATCGATCGGACCGAGGTGAGTGATGTGACGAGCCGCAAGGCGGCGCGATGTTGCCCGTGACGGGTCGTCGTCGAGCACGCCGAGCAGGTCGAATCCGTCCTCCGGCGTAGCCGCGTTGATCGCTTCAATCACGTCAATCGTCTCTCGACCGAATCCGCCGCCGCCAACGACGACCAGCCGGACTCTCACGAAGGACGTTCCGGAACAATCGGCCCTATGAATTCCGGCATGCTGACATTGCCGGGTGCGGCAATCCCGTCACGACTGAACACCGAAAGCACTGTGCGCAGAGCAATATGGATATCTAGCGGGAGGCTGCGCCGGCGCACGTACTCGACGTCAGCCGCGAACTTTTCGTCCCAGGTGATGGCGTTGCGGCCCGATACCTGCGCAAGCCCGGTGACGCCGGGGCGCACCTCGTGACGTCGTGCCTGCTCGGGGCTGTACCGCCCGAGGTATTGCATGAGCAGAGGACGTGGACCGATCAGGCTCATGTCCCCGCGCAGGACATTCCATAGCGTCGGGAGTTCGTCCAGGCTGGTACTCCGCAGGGCCGCACCGAACGGGGTCAGGCGCTGTGCGTCGGTGACCATTCCGCGATCCGGGTCCAGGTCTCGCATCGTTCGAAACTTGATCAAGGTGAACGGGGCGCCGTTCCGGCCGGGACGCTGCTGGCGGAAGAGCACCGGCCGGCCAAGCTTGCTGGCCACCAGGACGGCGACGATGCCTTGAATCGGCGCGGTCGCGAGAAGGACAACAACGGCACCAACGACGTCGATCACGCGCTTGACCGCGTCGTACCGGCGCTTCGGCGATTGATGAGCGCCGATCACTGCTCGTCCAGGAAGGTTTGGATCGCGGAGGTCACCCGGTCGAAATCGGGTGCTGACATCCCTGAGCCGCTCGGCAGCGTGAGGCCGTGTTCGAACAGCCACTGTGCGTTTCCGTTCGTGTTCGCTTGCCGTTCGGCGAAAACCGGCTGAAGGTGCATCGGCTTCCACATCGGGCGGCTTTCGATGTTGGCAGACTCTAGATGGGCGGACAGTTCGTGACTCGTCCAGCCTGCGATCGTCTCGTCTACGAGGATTGACGTCAGCCAGCAGTTGTCATCGCGGTCGTCGCCACCGTCGAACACTGCGACGCCCGAGATGCGTGCGAACAACTCGCGGTACCTCTGCCTGATCTCCCGGCGCCTCGCCGCTATCTGATCGAGCCGGGCGAGCTGCGCGCGCCCCAACGCGGCGAGCACATTGCTCAGCCGGTAGTTGTATCCGATCTCCGTGTGCTCGTAGTGCACGACCGGTTGGCGCGCTTGTGTAGCGAGGTAACGCACCCGGTCTGCGACGCGGGCCTCGTCGGTCAGCAGCATGCCGCCACCGGATGTCGTCATGATCTTGTTGCCGTTGAAGGACAGGACGGAGGCCGTCCCGAACGAGCCGGCCGCGCGGCCGCGGAAGGAGGCGCCCATCGACTCGGCGGCGTCGCAGAGCAACGGCACCGCAAGTTCCTCGGCGAAGGTGGCCAGTCTGGCCATGTCGGCGCACTTGCCGAGCAGGTCGACCGGTACGATCGCCCCGATTCGACGCCCCGTATCGCGGACGGATTCGGCGGCATCCCGAGCCAAGGCGACGTCGATGTTGCCGGTCTCGCGTTCACAATCGACGAAGAACGGTTCGGCGCCGGTGTAGGTGATCGCGTTCGCCGTCGCTGCGAAGGTCATCGTCGACGTCAACACGACGTCGCCCGGTCCAACGCCGAGGGCGAGCAGGCCCAGATGCAGCGCTGCGGTTCCGGAACTGAGCGCCACAGCTCGCTCCACACCAACGCGGGCCGCGACTTCCGTCTCGAACGCGTCGAGATCCGGGCCGACCGGCGCCACCCAGCCGGACGCCATTGCCTCCTGCAAGAATTTGGACTCGAGTTCGCCGACGTCCGGAGCGGAGAGAAATATCCGGTTCAACGCAGGCTCACGGACCCCTCGCCGCTCGACACAGACCTGAGTTGGCGGCTACCCGTCGTGGCACAGACCCAGGCCTGATCCTTGATCAATGCCGGGTCCAGCGGCGGGACGCAGACATGCGAGATCAGCGGGTGTTGAGGGCGCTCGCCCAGCTCGCCGGTTCCCATCAACTCCTCGTGGAGCTTCTCGCCCGGCCGCAAGCCGGTGAACACGATCTCCGTGCGCTCACCCGACATCGAGATCATCCGATTGGCCACGTCGACGATCTTGACGGCCACGCCCATGTCCAGGACGAGCGCCTCACCGGACCGCCCGATCGCGCCGGCCTGGACGACCAGCTGGCAGGCCTCGGTGATGGTCATGAAGAAGCGGGTCACCTCCGGATCGGTGACCGTGACCGGACCGCCGCTTGCGATCTGGGCAGCGAACGCGTGCAGCACGGACCCGCGGCTGCCGAGCACGTTTCCGAAACGGACCGACAGGTACGTGCCGGCGTCAGCCGATGTCGAGAACCACGCGGTGAGTCGCTCGGCAAGCCGCTTGGAATTGCCCAGAGCGCTCGCCGGGTTGGCCGCCTTATCGGTCGAAATGTTCACGAACTTCTCGACCCCGACCTCGGCAGCGGCCCGCAACACATTGAGCGTACCCACGACATTGCTCTTGAGGGCCTCGGCCGGGTAACGCTCGAGCAACGGGAGGTGCTTGAGCGCGGCGGCATGAAACACAACCTGCGGCCGGTGCAGTATGAAGACCTCCCGCACGCGCTCCGGATCCCGAATGTCAGCGAGGACGATGGCGGGGGAATCGAGCAGTCCGTGCCCATAAAGCGACAGTTCGACCGCGTGCAGCGCGGATTCGTCACGATCGAGAAGCACAAGCTCGGAGGGTGTGAACTTGTTCAATTGACGGCACAGTTCGGACCCGATCGACCCGCCGGCTCCCGTGACGAGAACGCGTCGGCCTGTGATGTATTCCGAGATCGCTGCGACGTCCGTGTCGACGGGACGCCGTCCAATCATGTCTTCCACGTCCACGTCGCGCAGCGCGGACAACTGCAGCTGCGACCGGCGCAATTGTTCCGACAGCGGAGGCAGCACCATACAGCCGACGCCGACCTCGTCGGCCGAATCGGAAATGCCGCGAATAAGTACCGAGTCCGCTGCATTGACAGCGATGACGACCCGTTCGGCGTCGAGCCGACGGGCAACCGACTCGAGATCAGCGAATCGGCCGCAGACCCGTATTCCGTGGATTCGCAGTTTCCGCTTGATCGGATCGTCGTCCAGAAATCCGACCGGCAGGAACGGCGAGGTCGGGTCCCGGAGCATCCGCTGGGCAAGAGTCGACCCCACCCACCCGGCGCCGAGAATAAGGATGCGTTCCGCGCCTGCGGTCGGCCCACTGCTCGCCTGACTGATACCGCGCTTGACGAACCGAACCCCCGCCATTCCTACCAATGCGATCGGGGCCGCGAGTACCGGTACCGCCCGCGGCGTGCCGGCGGGATGGATCGCCAGGACGATCGCCATCGCGACAGCAGACACGGTGACGCCGGAGACGGCCACTGCGCGCATCTCGTCGAAGCTGCCCGGCAGGTACCGGCCCTGATACAGCACGACCAGTGCGCCGACGACCAGTTGGCCACCCGCGAGAAGGAGCGCCAAGACGGAGACGACTTCCCACCGCACCAGACCGACGTGGTAGTCGTAGCGCGACAGCGCTGCCAATTCGACCGCGAACAGCCAGATCACGACGTCGGTGAGTATGGACGAGAAGGTGCCATCACCGAAACCGGCCGGTCGGAGACCTGACTGACCGTGCCGCTTTCCCAGCACCTCTTTGGTCCCCATCAGCTCCTCCGCGCCTTCCTGCGACCAATGTGTGGATCTCGGGTTCGGCGTGCCGAAAGTATGCGCGGGAGAGGGCGGGTGGCAAGTCCCATGGTCAATTTGTTGGACTCCGCTATGCGGCGCCGCCCAGGTGAGTTACGCTCCGAGCCTGAGAAGATCCCTCACGGGCATGTCAGGCGATGGTGTACAGGAGAATCAGATGTCAGCTGGTAGACGAGCGCTTGCAATGTTGGTCGCTCTCGTGACCATGTCCATCGGCCTGCTCGCGGTCAATACCTCGGCCGGCGCCTACCCCCCGGGCACGTCGCCTACTCTTTCGCTGAACAAGAGCATCGCGGTCGAGGGCTCGCAGGTCGTCGTCACCGGAGCAAATTACGCTGCTAACGAGCGGGTAACCCTGACTCTGCACTCCGCCGTTTCGACGCTCGGCACCGCTCAGACCGACGCCAGCGGGAGCTTCCGAACGACTGTCACGCTCACCGCCGGTGTGGTCGGCCAGCACACGATCACCGGCGACGGAGCGACCGGCGACACCGCCTCGGCCAGCATCCTGATCACCGCCGCCGGATCCGGCGGCGGGAGCGGGACCGGCGGCGGCTCCTCTGGGGGAGGCGGCGGCCTGTCGAGCACCGGCGTTGCCGTCATCAGCCTCGGCACACTGGGCCTCGTCCTCCTGCTCGGTGGCGGCATGATGCTGCTGGCCGGGCGTCGTCGCAAGGCGACCGTCTGATCTTTCTCGGCCCGTCCGCGGAGTCGATCCGCACCCTGGGCTACCCATCCGACCGCGGTCATCGGCCATGACCGACGAGCCCCTCGACGCCGAACCGACTCAGTCGCCTGATCCGTTCGCGGGCCCCGATTGGCATGCCGCACAGAGCGCCGGCTCAGCAGGCGATGAGGCAGACCCCGGGGCACTGCCGCGCCGGCGCGTCAGGGTATCCCGGCGCCGACGCCGCCTCCTGCGAAAGCGCCGCAGGGTCGGCCTGATAATGCTCGCCCTCGGCGGCCTGATCGTGTTGGCCGGCCTCTGGCTCGTCGTCACCGGGCTGATCGCACGCCACGAACTCACGCAGGTCCGCGCCGACGTCACCCGGCTGCGGGCCGCGATCTCCGCAGGCGAGCTGCCTGCCGCACGCCGGATGGCCGTCGACATTGCCTCGCATGCCCACCGCGCACATCAGCTCACCACTGGCCCGGTGTGGGCGCTGGCCGCAGAGCTCCCGGCCGGTGGCGAGTCCCTGCAAACGATTCGCGGCGTGACCGCGAGTGTTGATCGACTCGGGAACGACGTGTTGCCCCGTCTCGTGTCGGCAAGTCGCGGACTGGACCCGGCGACCTTGCGGCATGCCGATGGTTCGTTCGACCTCGCCGCCATCGCGAGGGCCGCGCCCGAGCTGACCCGCGCGTCCGCAGGGATCTCCAGCGCGATCAGCACCGTCGGGCGCCTGCCTCAACACACGTGGCTCGCCACCATCGATTCGGCCCGTCAGGACGTGTTCGGGCAACTGACCTCGCTCGACCGGACGATCCGCACGGCCGACATCGCCGCGCGCGTCGCGCCAAGCATGCTCGGTCAGCAGGCGCCGCGCTCCTACTTGGTCTCGTTCGAGACCGAGGCCGAGCTCCGTGGCACCGGCGGCCTGCCGGGCGCGTTCGCGATTCTCAAAGCCGATCGCGGCAAGCTCACCTTCACCCGCTTCGAGAGTGACGGCACGTTGTCTGGAGTGAAGTCGGGACTGAACTTCGGCCCCGACTACAACCAGCTCTACGCGGGCGCCAACGCCACCGACGAATACCCCGACAGTGACGTCAGCCCGCACTTCCCCTACACCGCGCAGATCTGGACGCAGATGTGGCGCAAGTACAGCGGCCAGCGTCTCGCCGGTGCGATGGTGCTCGACCCCACTGCGCTGAGCTATCTGCTCCAGGTCACCGGGCCGACGACCCTGTCCGACCACACCCAGATCAACGCCACGAACGTGGTCGCACTCACCCAGCAGAGCGCGTACGCAAAATTCGCGCTCGCCGACCAGAACGGACGCAAGCAGTACCTGCTGCAGATCGCCCGAGCCATCAGCAGACAACTGATCGGTAGTACGGCGAACACCACCGCGCTCGTCCGTGCCGCGGGCCGCGCCGCAGGCGAGCGGCGGCTGCTCGCCTGGAGTGCTGACCCCGCTGTCGAGTCGGTGCTGACCGGAACCCCGTTGAGCGGCGTCGTCGCGAGCACGGCTGCGCCGTTCGTCGGCTTGTCGATCAACAACGCAGCGGCGAACAAACTCGACTACTACCTTTCGGGGGCCGTGCGACGCACCAGCCGGGGATGCGGTCGTACGCGAGATGTCACGGTCACCGTCACCCTGCGCAACGACGCGCCCCTGCACCTACCCGCCTACGTCCTCGGCCTGACCGGCCGACCCGGCTACCCGAAGCGGCCCGGCGACAACCGGCTGCTCGTCGGATACTTCGCAAGCAACGGCAGCCACCTGACCAGCGCCGAACTCAACGGCGCGCCGACGACCAGCCAGATCGGCGCGGAAAGAGGGCATCCCGTCTACACGATGGAACTCGCGCTTCCGCGCGCGTCGACCCAGACCCTCGTACTGCACCTGACCGAACCCAGCAGCGGTGCCCAACCGGTGGTGCTTCGCCAACCCCTCGTCCGTCCACTGACCGTCACCCTCGAGGACGCACGCTGCGCTTGACGCCTCGCTCAATCGTCACTGAGCCTCGGCCCGAGCGAGCAGCCCGAGTGACGAGACCCCGTGCCCGAGTTCCAGAGCCGGCTTCGTGTCACGAAACGGTGCAGGGAGGCCGAACCAAGCCGGCCGCCACAGCCTGCTCGCGTGTGCCGGCCTCTCGACTCAATCCGAGGGGTCTGTCAACTCTTCGGTGTAGCTGATCTTTGTTGGTCTATTTCGTGCGGGTCTGTCAACTCTTCGGTGTAACTGATCTTTGTTGGTCTATTTCGTGCCGGCGGACAGGCGTCCGTCGAAGGTGATCTCGAAGGCGTTGCCAGCGATCACCGGAATCTCCCTAGTCTCGATCACTGAATCTCCCTAGTTGTGTGGCCCTCGGCGGGTCGTGTGCAAGGTCCGCCATCACAGGGCGGGGCTCCCCTGAACTGACGGTGTTGCGG
>JBPCOE010000061.1:0-7638 GCA_051000605.1 Jatrophihabitans sp. | reverse complement strand
CACCGAACCGACAAGGAACACGGTCACCGGGTGGGGCCAAATAGCTCCGTCACAACCGCCCGGCGTGTCGAAGACTGGGGCCAGATACCGCCGACACAGTGGGGCCCACCAACGCTGTCACAGCCACTTGCAACTGGCGATAGGCGGGAAGAGGTCGAGACCGGCCGTGAGTCGTAGTTCCGCTCGAACCAACCGGGCACGCGTTGGCTCATCACGGTTCCAGTTGGAGGGCAGCAAACCTCGGACAGCGTTGGCGGCTTGACTGTTCAGCGGACCGCTCAGGGGGCTACGCCGTCGGTGATGGCATCGGGTCGGTCAGCTCTGTGAGCATCTCGTTGTCGCGGACGATGCTCGGAAGGTTTTCCAACGATTGACCGATGGCTTCCCATGTGGTCTCTAGATGGGCGTGGAGCCCACGACCGGCGCGATGCCATTCGGCTGCCGCGGTGAGCATGGCGTTGTGAATGTCGTCCGATTGCGCGCGCGCATGGGCGAGCAAGGCATCTGCTTGATCCTGAGCCAGAGTTACGCGGGCTGCGGCGTCATCGAGAAGCGCGAGACTCTCTCGCTCTGTCTGCTGGGCGCGTTCCTCAGCCTGCTGCCGGCGCGTCTCGGCGTCGCGGATCGCATTCTCGACGATGACCCCGGCAGATTTCTCCGCGGCACGTAGGATCTCAGCGACGTGGTCGCCGAGCTGGCCGAAGACGTCCGGCGCGGCGGACCGGTCTGCGCGCTCTGACGAGGTCACGTCTGCTGCGTCGGCCGCCGCATTCGACGTCAGTTGCTGGTCGGCGGCACTACTGGCGAGTAGTGCATCGCGCTCCAGCCGCAGGGCATTCAGCGCTTCGCTGACCTCGGCTGGATCCCAACCCTTGGGAACGATCGTGAACGCGTGTTCCGACGCCTCAGCCGGGTGCCTGGCATCCATTTCGTCTTCGCAAATGGGGTCCGCCTCAGGTTCTGAATCCATGGTCATGATCCTTTCGAAGAACGAGTCCGAGGTTTCACCGTGCGTCGAGACCGGTCGGCCTCGACTACCCCTCGATTGGTAGTGGAGCACCACGACGGCGACAAGAACGCTTGCGTAGAGCAGGGTCTGACCGAGGAGAAGGACGTACAGACCAAGCGTCGACTGGACCGGGTGCGCCACGGCGAGGACAGAAGCGGGCGCCAGCGTGAGTACGACCAGGGGCGACAGGGTGCGGGCACTCAACCTCACGTCGCGGCTGCTGCGCTTCTGCTTCGGCGTGACTCTGAACGGTACAGGGACTCGGCGTCGGCCGGTGAACATCCCGCGAAAGAACCCCCACGCTGTCCATGGCCACCGCACGAGCTGGAACAGCACCAGGTCCACAGACCAGATCTTGGCGCTTGCCGGGCGTAGGGTTCCGGCACGCCGCAGCCACCACACGGCCACGAGCAGCAGCATGGAACAAGCCCAGATCCGCAGGTAGAAGTCCGCGAACGTGGCCTCGCCCCACGAGGTCTCGGTGAGAACGCCTACGGCGGGCAGACATGCTCCGACGAGCCAGGTCACCGCCTGGAACGGGTAGCAGAGCAGGGCGAAGGTCATGCGCGCTCGCGCGCGCCACGGGACGGTTCGGACCTGCCGGGGGAAGACACCGGTAAAGATTGCGCCAAGACTGCGAGCCCATTGGGTTTCTTGCACAAGCATGTCATTGAGCGTTTCCGGGCCGGCTCCGTGCGCCTCGGCGTCGATCGCGAAAACGCCTGACCAGCCACCGGCAAGCAGCACGAGAGTAGTCGAGTAGTCCTCGGCCAGCTCAGGACCCAGGCCGCCGACCGACCGAAGTGCCCGCGTGCGTACGGCGTAATGCGATCCAATACAGACGGGGCCCCAACCGTCGTTCGCCCCGGCCTGCGCCGGACCGTGCATCGTCGCTTCGCGATGCAGGCGACCTCGCACCGTCCAGCCGGCATCGGCGTTCGCATCACAGATGCTCGGCGCTGCAACGTACCCAACCGCCGGATCCCGAAAGGGTGCGATGATCTCGCGAAGATATGTCGCGCTGGGCACATGGTCGGAGTCGAGCTGTGCGACGACGTCATACCCGTCGTAACCGAACGTGTCGTAGAAGTACGCGAGGTTGCCCTCTTTACACCGGATGCGGCGCGGCCAATTCGGTTGGTGGTACTCCTCGATGCCGTACCGCGTCGAGAGACCCACGCCGCGCTCATCACACCAGAGCCTGACCTGCTCGGACGGTTGCTCGTCGGCGAGCCAGGTGTCGTAGGGATAGGGAAATGCCTGGTCGAGCATGGCGGACAAGGTCTGCTCGAGGATCTCCCAGGGCTCGGACGGCGCCTTGGTCACCACGAAGGCAACTCGGAGGGCCGGCGTCGGCAGAGTGTTGTTCGGCTTGAGCATGCGACATGCGAAGAACAGGAAGTAGGCGCCCATGATCGAGAATGAACCAAGACACACGGTCGCCATGACCCGCTCGACCTGCCAGGCGCCGCGCCCTGGGGCGAACCACCACAGCCAGAAGCGAAGTGAGAACGCGAGCCAGGCAACGGCCAAGGATCGGAGAACAAGTTCCTGGCGGACCGACAAGACCGGAACCAGCAGCGGACGGTCCGATTGGTCCACCGCGGTCCGCGCCACGACCGTCTGCTGCTCCTGCATAGCTACGCCGGGCTCTCGGCCAAGCTCAGCCGAGACCCCTGGGTGGCAACAGCGCGGATCCGTTGTCCGCGGTCATCCCGCTGTCCGCTGCCACCGCAAGCCGACGATGTCTGGACAAACCGATGCTTGCTGCACCACTGGCGATCAACACGACACCCAGCGCGATGAGATCGGCGGTGTTGCCGGCGCCGGTCGACGCCAGACCGCCCACCGCACTCGTGACCCCGCCGGTCGTGGCGGCGCCCCCAAGTGCAACGCTCCCGAGTCCGGCCCCGCCGACTCCTCCGGAAACTGTCATTGTCTACCTCCGCGTGTCGTGGCCGCCATCGACGTCACATGACGCCGATGGCCCTGGCTACATCAGCTCGTCTGTCTCCCGAGGGCATGCCGAGAACCCGGCGACTTCCCGCCACGAATGCTCTTGGCATTGGGCCCCCGCCCGTCCGCGATATTGAACTCCGGCAGAGCTTGACACGAAAGCCGCACCCTCGCGACCTGAAATACTTACGTGGGTCTTACGCGCGCATGAAGCGCTCATCTGTCCGGTACGCATCGATTCGCACGAATACCCGAAGCGGCAGCAATTTCTCTGGTGGGTTACGCGGCTCGATGCGGCGCTCGTCTCCCTTATGCCCCCGGCGAAGTTACAAATCCTATTTAGATCACCCAATTCGACGAACTACCCGGGCGCCACTGTGGCAGCGGAGGGGTCGTCACGCCGGGGGGCACGATCACCGACACGCAATGTGACCAGCGGGAAGACGTTCTGGATCTGCAGCTGGCGATCCGGAGTCACCTAGAGTGCTGACCTGTGACTGCCGACGAAGTTCGAGGTCTTCTGCCTCGCCGTCGTGGAGGCGCCGGCCTGCGAACTGCCCGTGATCACGACGGCGGTGCCCGGTGCCGGCGACCTCATCGAGCATGGCATCAACGGCCTCGTCCAGCACGAACCTTCATCACGAGGGTCGGTTTGATCAATACCGTCGCCAGTGACGAAATGCGCCGACGGCTTGCCTCGGCGCCCCGGCCGAGTGTCGAGCATTTGTCATGGGCGACGCTGCTCGGCGACGCGTTATTGCGCTTGCCATCGGCGAGCGTTCCCGGACCTGGAGGTAGTTCGTGCGAGTACTCGTGACCGGCGGCGCCGGTTACATCGGCAGCGTGACGACAGCCGAGCTTCTCGGCGCCGGGCACGAAGTCGTCGTCGTCGACGACCTGTCGACCGGTCACGCCGACGCGGTTCCGGCCGACGCGCAGTTCTACCGTCTCGGAATCACCGAACTCGACGACGTCCTCGGGGAATTGCCCATCGATGCGGTCATTCACTTCGCGGCCAAGGCTCTAGTCGGTGAATCCGTCATTGATCCGGCGCTGTACTGGACCAACAACGTAGTCGGGACCGCCGCACTGCTTGACGCTGCCCGACACCACGGCATCAACCGCATCGTCTTCTCCTCGACCTCGGCGACCTACGGTGACGCGGTCGAGATGCCGATGCGCGAGTCCGCGCCGACAGTCCCGACGAGCCCGTATGGCGCAAGCAAGCTGGCTGTCGACCTCATGTTGAGCAGCTACGCACCTGCCTACGGCATCGCGGCTGTCAGCCTGCGGTACTTCAATGTCGCCGGCGCTCGTATCGACACCGACGGCGCGAGCCAGGGCGAACGTCACACGGTCGAGACGCACCTCATCCCGCTCGCGCTGCGAATGGCGGCCGGCGAACGCCCTGCGTTGGACGTGTACGGCACCGATTACCCGACCGCCGACGGCACCTGCATCCGCGACTACATCCACGTCGTGGATCTCGCCGACGCACACATCCGCGCGCTGGCTCTTGGCAGGCCGGGTGAGCATCACATCGTCAACCTCGGGAGCGGGACCGGGTACTCCGTACGTGAGGTCATCGAGGCGGTCGAAACCGCCACGGGGCGCCACCTAGCCGTGCGCGAGACCGACCGCCGGCCGGGGGATCCCGCGATCACGATCGCCTCGAACGACAAGGCGGCCACCCTGCTCGGGTGGCGACCGCAGCGTGGCCTGGACCAGATGGTCGGCGATGCGTGGACGTTCCATCAGAGCCGGGCCCGATAGTCTGCCGAGGTGCCGAACCGTCGCGTCATGGTCACCGGGGGCGCCGGGTTCATCGGCGCCCACCTGTGCCGTCGCTTGCTGTCCGAAGGCAACGAGGTGCTGGCGGTCGACAACTTCTACTCGGGCACTCGTGTGAACGTCGCCGATCTGTTGACGCAGCCGAAGTTTGAACTGATGCGACACGACGTCACGTTCCCGCTCTATGTCGAAGTCGACGAGATCTATCACCTCGCGTGCCCCGCCTCACCGATCTTCTACCAGCGCGACCCGGTACAGACGACGAAGACCTCGGTCGTCGGATCGATCAACATGCTCGGCCTCGCGAAGCGCACGAAGTCACGCATCCTGCTGTCGTCCACCTCCGAGGTCTACGGCGATCCTCTGGTCCACCCGCAGACGGAAAGCTACTGGGGCCATGTGAACCCGATCGGGACGCGGTCGTGTTACGACGAGGGAAAGCGGTGCGCCGAGACGCTGTTCTTCGACTACCGCCGCCAGCACGATATGCCGATCAAGGTCGCGCGCATCTTCAACACCTATGGACCGTTCATGCGTCCGGACGACGGCCGCGTGATCTCGAACTTCATCATGCAGGCACTGCGAGGTGAAGCGCTGACGATCTACGGAGACGGCTCGCAGACTCGCTCGTTCTGTTACGTTGACGACATGGTCGACGGCCTGGTCAGGCTGATGAACACCGCCCACGAGGTCACGGGACCGATCAACTTGGGCAACCCGCGCGAGATGACCATGCTCGAGCTGGCGACCAAGATTGTCGGGCTGGTAGGCAGTGGTTCGGGGATCGAGTACCGGGCCCTGCCCGCCGACGATCCCGTCCAGCGTCAGCCCGCGATTGAACAGGCTTCGGGCGTGCTGGGATGGCGGCCGATTGTTGAGTTGGACGAGGGCCTTGCGCGCACGATCGAGTACTTCACGTCCGTCGCAGATACAATGACGAGGCCGTGAGCTGGTGATCAACACCGCCCGTGCGGTGGCCACGGTGGCTCGCGAGCTGGGCATCAATGAGGCGACGTTGCATAACCCCGTGTCCACAAACCGGGGTGATGGTCAGCGTCCCGGCCGAAAGGCTGGCACGTGCTTGATGGACTGTGGCCAAAACACTCGACTTTGAGGGTCAGCCCCGCTCGTAGTGCAGTTAGAGAACGGCAAGATCTGCGTCGTCGGTGTCAGACACCGAGGGTCACGGGCGACCCAGGGCGCGGAAGTGCCAGTCGGCATCGCGCCAGGTTTCAGGGTCGAGGACGTTGCGCCCGTCCACGATCGCGCGTTCGGCGACGACGGCTGCGAGCTCGCCGGGCTGCAGGTCTCGGAACTCTGCCCACTCGGTGAGGTGCAGCACGACGTCTGCGCTAGCGCAGGCTTCCAGCGCCGTCGGTGAGTACGCCAGGGTCGGATAGCTGTCCTTCGCGTTGGCCATCGCTTGCGGGTCGTAGACCCGAACCGCCGCGCCCGATCGCTGGATCGCGAGCGCGACGTCGAGTGCGGGGGAGTCGCGGATGTCGTCGCTGTTGGGTTTGAACGCTGCACCCAGTACGCCGACCCGTCGGCCGGCCAGTGAGCCGCCGCACGTTTCGCGGGCGAGGTCGACCATACGTGCCCGGCGTCGTTGGTTGATCTCGTCGACGTTCTTCAGGAACGCGACAGCCTGGTCGACGCCGAGCTCGCCTGCGCGGGCCATGAACGCGCGGATGTCCTTGGGTAGGCAGCCGCCGCCGAAGCCGAGGCCTGCGCGCAGGAACTTGTGTCCGATCCGTTCGTCGTGGCCGATCGCGGCGGCCAGATGGGTGATGTCGGCGCCGGTGGCCTCGCACACCTCGGCCATCGCGTTGATGAAGGAGATCTTGGTCGCGAGGAAGGAGTTCGCGGCGACCTTGACAAGTTCGGCTGTCGGGAAGTCGGTGATGACGACGGGGGTCCCGGTGGCGATGATAGTGGCGTAGGCCTGCTCCAGGACGCCACGTGCGGTGTCGTCATCGACACCGATGACGATCCGGTCCGGGTGCAAGGTGTCCTTGACCGCGTACCCCTCGCGCAAAAACTCCGGATTCCACACCAGTCGCGCGCCGGTTGCCCGGACCAGCTCAGCCAGCCGAGACGCGGTCCCGACCGGCACCGTCGACTTACCGACCACCACGTCGCCAGGCGCGATGTGCGCAACGAGCCCATCGAACGCGGCATCCACGAACGTCAGGTCCGCGGCGAACTCACCCGGCTTTTGCGGCGTCCCGACGCAGACGAAGTGCAGATCGGCGAATCCGGCCGCCTCTGCCAGATCGTCGGTGAAGCGCAGAGCCCCCGACGCGACATGCTTGCTCAGCAGTTCGGGCAGGCCGGGCTCGTAGAACGGAACCTCACCGACCGACAGGCGGGCGAGCTTGGTCGCGTCCACATCGACACCGACAACCTCGTGACCGAGTTCGGCCATCGCCGCGGCGTGGGTCGCGCCGAGGTAACCGGTGCCGATGACGGAGATTTTCATACTCAACAGGCCTTATGTTGGATTGCAGCTTTCGATGCTAGTGCAGCTTCGCGCAAGTCTTTGCGTTGACTCGAATCGATGGGCAAACCTGGACTCATCTTGCCGAGGCGGTCTCTGGGAAGGGCTTGAAGCGGAGAAGCGGACGGACACCAGGTCCGCATCAATGTAGAAGCGGACCTCGGCCGGACGGACCATCAGGCCGCTTGCTCGGCCATCTCGTACGACAATGCCCAGCGCACCTGCTTCTGGGTGAGCCCAAACGTCTCAGCGAGTTCCTCGACGCCGGCGTCCTCTTGCTCGGCAAGAATCTCAGTGCTGATGCCGCCGACGGACGGACGCCCGAAGCGAACGTCGGGGTCCACGATCACCGGCGAGTCCAGGTCGGCGTCCGGGCGCCATG